>SDZZ01000527.1 GCA_004173255.1 Chitinophagaceae bacterium
CCAGTCCTTGATCCCGATCTTTTTACGGAAGTTGCGCCGGTCCAGTTCCACCAGCAGGATTGACTGGTAAAGTTCCTGCAGGGCGCGCAGTGAAAATTTTTCCGGCAGCAGGTTGAACACCACGGGGTGCTCCATTACTTTTTCCCGAAGGCTGATCAGGCAGGTATCAAGGATGGCTTTATGGTCAAAAGCCATTTTCTTCAGGTCTTTCACCCGTTGCCACGTGAGCAGGTTACCACCCAGCCGCAGGTGCTGGTGTTTGATATCGATCAGCGCATAGTAGGCGGTGGTGATTACCCTTCCCGATGGGTGGCGGGCAACCGATCCGAAAGTATGCACCTGTTCCAGGTAAACATCTTCCATACCGGTGCGGTCAACCAGCACACGATAGGAAGCCGAGTCAAGATCTTCATCGGGCCGTACCAGGTCACCCAGCAGGGAAGGCAGTCCTGCGTAGTCTTTCAGGTCAGACGGCATGGTCAGTACTTTTAACTCGCGGTCTTCGTAACAGAAGATCACACAGTCGACCGAAATCGCAATATTGAAATAATCAAGATGGCTGATCTTCTCGGCCTGCGCAGTCTTTAAATTATTTTTCATTGTCATAATGGGTGTCGCAAATTACAGGATAAAATCTACCATCGTTCCAAATCCTGCAAAAGATCGCATCGCCGCGTTAATTAACTTTACACCGAAACCATTGCAGATGTATACATTGGAACAGATAAAAAAACTGCAGGCCCAGTCGCTGGCCCTTCTTAAAAAATCGTCGGACAAGTCCATTTCCAAAAGCGAAATTGAATCGCTGCGTGAAGTCCTGCGTTTCCATGAAAACCGCTACTACCTTCAGAATGACCCGCTGATTGCGGACCAGGAATATGATGCACTCTATCGTGAACTCGGCCGGCTTGAAACAGAGAACCCCGCACTTATAACCAGCGACTCCCCCACCCAGCGGGTGGCAAAAGGGCTCACCAAGGATTTCCCGAATGCCGAACACCTGGTGCCCATGCTTTCACTCGACAACTCCTACAACAGCGACGACCTGATCAGCTTTGACCGCAAGGCACGCGAACTGGGTGCTGTGGCCCAGCTGGAATATTGTGTGGAACCCAAGTTTGACGGAGGCAGCATTTCCCTGATCTATGAAGACGACCAGCTGACGCGCGGTGCCACGCGTGGCAACGGTGTTACCGGTGATGAGATTACAACCAATATCCGCCAGATCCGCTCACTTCCATTGTCAGCAAAATTTTCAACCTATGGTTTGCAGACCGTAGAAATCCGCGGCGAAGTGCTGATCAACAAAACCAATTTTGCCAGATACAACGAAGGACTGGTAAGCCAGGGACTGCCTCCCCTTGCCAATCCGCGTAATGCCGCAGCGGGTACACTCCGCATCAAGGATCCATCGGAAGTGGCCAGGCGCAAACTGGAAGCGTTTGTTTACCATATCAGTTATTATACCCTGCAACCGGGGGCAACGGAACCAGCGCTCATGAAGACCCATGCCGGATCGCTGCAACTGTTGTGGGAACTGGGCTTCAGGAGCCCGCAGAAAGAAAAGAAAGTACTGAAAGGCATTGAAGCCGTGATTGAATATTGTAATGAGTTCGAAAAAGGACGTGATGACCTGCCTTATGAAATTGATGGCATGGTGATCAAGGTAAATGATTTTGCATTGCAGGATAAAATGGGCATGACCTCCCATCACCCACGTTGGGCAATGGCGTACAAATTCAAGGCAAGGCAGGGAACCAGTAAATTACTGGGTGTGGAATTCCAGGTGGGCCGAACCGGATCCATCACGCCTGTTGCCAAAATCCAGCCCGTACCCATTGGCGGTGTTACCGTATCGAGCATCTCGCTGTTTAACGAAGAGATCATTCGCGAAAAAGACCTGATGATCGGCGATAGCGTACTGGTGGAACGTGCAGGTGATGTGATCCCGTACATTGTAAAGTCACTTGCCGAACTGCGTACAGGGGGAGAGAAAAAAATCCATTTCCCGACCAACTGCCCCGCATGCGGTAGCGAGTTATTCAAGGAAGCAGGTGAAGCGGTATGGCGGTGCGTGAATATTGAATGCCCGGCACAGGTAGCCGAAAGGATGATCCATTTTACAAGCAAGGATGCTATGGATATCCGCGGTTTCGGTGAAGCCAACATCCGCAAGTTTTATGAAATGGGACTGCTGAAAGATATACCCGGCATTTATAAACTTGACTTTGGGCAAATTGGTAAACTGGAAGGGTTTGGGCAAAAGTCGATCGATAACCTGCAGTCGGCCATTGAGCTGTCCAAGTCGCAGCCCTTGCACCGGCTTATTTTCGGACTGGGAATCCGCTTTGTCGGGGAAACAACCGCCAAAACACTGGCCAATGTGGTCACCCACCTCAAGGACCTTCAAAATTATTCGCAGGATGATCTCAAAAACCTGGAAGACATAGGACCAAAAGTTGCCGGCAGTATTGAACATTTTTTCAGTGCCGAAGCAAACATCGTAATGCTGGATGAACTGGAGTCACTGGGCCTCCAGCTGAAGAATACAAAACGCGGTACACCGACGGCCACTGGCGGGCTTGCGGGGCAAACGTTCCTTTTTACCGGCACATTGCCAACATTGAAACGGAGTGATGCCGAAGCGATGGCTGAAGCAAAAGGGGCAAAACTCCTGAGTGGGGTGAGCGCTAAACTCAATTACCTGGTGGTAGGCGAAGACGCGGGCAGTAAACTGGAGAAAGCAAAAAAAATCAACTCAGTCCGGGTTATCTCAGAAGCGGAGTTTTTAAAACTGATTGAAATGTCGTGACCCTTGCTTCCGGGCGTGGGACCGGGTTCGGGG
>SDZZ01000094.1 GCA_004173255.1 Chitinophagaceae bacterium
GTTACCAGGAGCTGAGGAAATTTTACCAGTCACTACCGGCCGACGGAAAGTTTACCATTATCGGGGTTGACCTGATGCAGGATTACTCCCTACTCAGGGAACACCTTGCCCATATTCTTTCCCAGAGCAAAGCTGCAAAGGGAAACGTGTACCTGGATTCATTAAAAAGGATGGTGGATACCGCAACCCGTCAGGGCCGCGGGCAACTTGGTGCTTTTTCGCGGCGGTTGCTGGACCAGATGACTACCAATGTGCGTGTTGCCGGTACCACAGGGAAAAACCACAGGCAGTTCCTGCGACTCGTCCGCAGTCTCTCCTTCCTGCAGCCAGGCGTTACCCGCGACAGTATCATGTATCAGAACTTTGAAGACTATATAACCATTAATGAGCTGCAGCAGGAAAAATTTTATGGGTTCCTGGGGGTTTATCACTGCCTCACGACCAGTTATAACAACGTGTTGCCATTTGCGGCACTGATTAATTCAGTCAATGAAGAACTGGCCGGTAAGGTAACGTCCATCATCATGAACTCGGTATCGGGTAAAAGCATGTTGCCGCTGGTGGCACAATTGCGGTCCATGATGCCATCCTTTGTTATTGATAAGGCTATAAAAGACGATCCGGCCTATAAAGATGGACGATACATGCCGTATGATCTCAGCAACGACCAGTCAATGGTATTGATCAGGGGAATCGAATACCTGAAAAAGCAGAGTGTTCCCAACCAGGTAACGTTATTCCGGCTCAACGCTGCGGGTAGCCCCTATATGCAAAGTAAACTCTCCGGTGAAGTATCCGGATTCCAGACGCTGAAACTCAGCAACCAGTCAGCCGTCACCACGGATGGAATGCAATACATTCTCCTGTTCAGGAACGCACATGCAGCGACCCCGTTGACGTTATAGTGTGGAAATTCCGGAACTGATTTGTGTTAACCGGTAGAAGTAATCCCGGATTTTACCTCTGGCACATATGATTTACAGGTAAAAACTGTTGGCACATTTTTGTAGTGAAGGTATGTAAACTCACTATGTACAAATTACTGATCGCATGTGCCTCACTTGTTGCGGTTTCCTGTAACAATGCCGACACAACAAAGACAACCACCGATTCTACAGGTAATGTGGTTGCAGTCCCTGATACAATGAAAAATGGATTGCCCGAACCCAAAGGGCCTAAACCTGAGTGGGGGCCATCCCTGACAAAGGAAATGCAGGTGATCATTGAAAAGCTGGGTAGCTATGGCGCCGCGCCAATTGAAACGCTGACCCCGGCACAGGCAAGGAAGAACCCAACACCAACCACCGCGGTAATGGACCTGGTGAAAGAAAACAATATCCCGATGCCGGCACCCGTTGCCGACACCATGGGTAAAGACATCCCGGTTGCAGGTGGTATGATCCACGCCAGGATTTATACCCCCAAAGGGGACGGACCATTTCCCGTTATTGTTTACTATCATGGCGGTGGATGGGTGATTGCTGACCTCGATACCTACGATGCGTCGGCACGCGGTCTCGCCGAACAGGCGAACGCAGTGGTGGTTTCGGTTCACTACCGCCAGGCACCTGAATTTAAATTTCCTACCGCCCACAACGATGCGTTTGCTGCCTATCAGTGGGTCTGGAAAAACCTGCAGTCAATCAAGGGTGACAGCATGGTAGCCGTGGTGGGTGAAAGTGCCGGTGGTAACCTGGCAGCCAACGTCAGTATTATGGCGCGTGATAAAAAACTGCCGATGCCTGTTCGCCAGGTTTTGATCTACCCCGTCGCCAGTGACGATATGAATTCCGAATCGTATAAAAAGAATGCTGCTGCAAAACCATTGAATAAACCAATGATGGAATGGTTTGCAAAAACGTACCTGCCATCGATGGCAGCTGCCTCCGACCCACGGATTGCACTGGTAAAAGCCAACCTGAAAGGTCTTCCCCCCACCACTATCATTACCGCTGAAATTGATCCATTGCAAAGTGATGGCATGGCATTGCGGGATAAACTGAAAGAGGCGGGTGTGGATGTCAACTTCAAAAATTATGATGGCGTTACCCACGAATTTTATGGAATGGCCATACTGGTGCCCGAAGCAAAAGATGCGCAGGCACTGGTTGCTTCCGACCTGAAATCATCGTTCAAAAAATAATTACCGGAACCGGGACCTCGGTCCCGGTTTTTTTTATCCCCGCAACAATGAAAAAGAAGATCCAGGTAGTTTTATACTTGCCCCAGCACCTCGATTTTAACCCGGCCATGCTGGCAAAACTAAAAGTACCACCGGCATGGTCAGTGAAAGTGGCGGCCACCGGAACCGGCGGCAGGCATTCCCAACCCTGGGTAATGAATGCTAAAATGCAGGAACTTTCGGATTCAATGTCCGGCCCTTCCTCGAAATTTACGATCCAGCAGGCAGTGTTTGTTCCGGTTAAATAACAGGGAGCCGATGCTTAACAGGTAACTTCAACTATGGAAAAGCTGATCACTTCGGAGAAACAATCGGGGTACGACTGGATCGATGTTATTGACCCATCGCAGCAGGAGATGGATGCCCTTGCAAAAAAATATTCCCTGCATCCGGCATCGGTTAAAGATGCTATGGAAACGGATCACCTCCCGAAATTTGAACATCTTCGCGGCCATACATTCGCCATTTTGCGCGTTTATTCCCGACCAAAAGATGCGCAGGCCGACAGCCTGCAGGAATTGACGGACAAGATCTCCGTGTTCATTGCAGACAAACTCATCATCACGGTGCACCGGCACGAATGGCCCGAGCTGGAAAGGATCCATGTGGAACATGTGCAGGAAGGGGAGTGCACGGCCGGTGTGCATGTGTTCAATGAGATTGCAAAGGCTGCCCTCCGCAGTTTTGATGACCCGGCAAAGGAACTGACCCGCACCATTGAGTATTACGAGAACCAGATTTTCCTGAAAGACCGCAAGGCACCGATCATCAAAGGTCTCTATTTCCTCAAACGCAAAGTTGATGTAATACTGCGTGTACTGCTGCTCAGCTATGATATTGTAGACAATATCGACCCGCAGGGGAAGGGCGATGAAAACACGCGGGATATCCGTGACCTGTATGTAAAACAGCAGACCATCTATGATTCAATGGCTTCTAATACCCATCACCTCCTCAGCATTTATTTCAATGTATCGGCACAAAAAACAAATGATACCATCCGCGTACTTACCATTTTCTCCGTCTTTTTCCTCCCCCTTACATTCATTGTCGGCGTGTATGGCATGAACTTCCATTTTATGCCGGAGTTGAAATGGAAGTACGGGTACCCGCTGGCGTTGCTTTTTATGGGAATGGTAGTGGCCGCCATCTGGATCTGGTTCAAGAAGAAGAAATGGTTATAAGCCATTGCCCAGAGCAAATTACCCGAAGTTGCAGGCAGCTGTTATTTGCGCATGTTACACCACCAGCGGTACTTTCAGCCGCAACTGCACACCTGACCCGGGGCTCGATTTATAATAAAAGCTGCCACCAATTGAATCAATCCTTTTTTTCATACTCATCAGCCCGATGCCTTTCTGGCTATCTGCTATTTTGTCCATATCAAATCCTTTACCGTTATCGGAGATGGTCAGCTTCAGCATTTCAGCCGAGCTGTTGATACGGATCACCCCTTCAGTGGCCCCGGAATATTTTTGCGTATTGCGGGTAAACTCCTGGATGATGCGAAAAATGTTGATTGACACACTCGGATCGGATTCCACATACTGTCCGCGGATCTCAAGGTTGAACCAGATGGGACTCACCTGGTTGAGGGTGCTGACGAGTTCGCGGACCGACTGGATCAGCCCGCTCTTATAGAACTCGAGCGGAAACAGGTCATGCGACACTTTGCGGACCAGGTTCAGTCCTTCCCTGATGCTGCTGCGACTGAGGTCCAGCAACTGGTGTACGTTTGAACTGTTCTGCAGTTGTGGGATGTCGCTCAGTTTGTCGTTCAATGCATCGAGCATCAGTCCGGCCGATGCCAGGTACTGGCACACCCCATCATGCAGTTCACCAGCCATACGCGTACGTTCTTTTTCTTCTGATTCAACTGCGGCAGTAAACACTTTTTTCTCAAACGTACGCAACTCGGTAATGTCCTGCAGCGTAAACAGCATCACGCTAACTTTTGCGTCCTGTGTAAGGAAGGGGGCACCATTGCAGTCGATATACTTAACGGTACCTTTCGGGGTGGTAAGCCGGAATTCCAGCCTGGATGGACTGCTTTTATGTTGTGCGGCTTCGATATATTTCACCGCTTTTTCCTGGTCAGCCTCATGGATCATCTGGTAGAGCTGGGAGATAAACATCTCCGGTTTGCTGCCTTCCATTTCAAGGATATTGTACAACTCATCGCTCCATTTCACTTCGCCGGTAAGGAAGTTGACTTCGAGGTTGCCGGTCTTTGAAACCTTCTGTGCTTCGTTCAGCATCAGCTGGTTTTTCATCATATCCTGTTCCTGCCGTTTCTGGTGGGTGATATTACGAAAGATGCCGCGCTGGTACGCGATCTTCCCATCCACGTAGCCACAGTCGATTACAGCGGCGCAGGTTATTTTTTCGCCCGTCCGCGTCGCCCAGTCCATTTCAATCTGGATATGTTCCATGCCACCGCGCATCAGCTCGAATACCTGGGTGGCCGCGGCAAGCCCGTCCCAGTGGATATATTCAAATACATTTTTGCCGATCACCTGGTCCGGACTTGCGATACCCAGTGTGTCGAGCCAGCTCCGGTTCACAAACAGGATATGCCCATTGATATCAATGGTAACAATCATGTCCGTTGTATTTTCCACAATATCCCGGTATCGGTTCTCCTGCTCAGCGAGCTGGATGGCCTGCTCCTTCTGTAGTGTCTGGTCCTGGGCTATGACCAGGATATTCTCTACGGTAGGATGGTGGTCCTTAAGCGGGCAGATCTTAAGCAGGTACCATCGAAGCACATTATCCGGGGAAATGATTTCGAAGTGCTCTGTGATGATTGCCTCTTCAACCATACAGCGTTGGCATGCCTCCACAAACCGTGCCCTGGACATAGTAGTCAGGAAGTCGGCCATCGGGCGGTTCAGTATCACTTCATTGCTGAACTTTGTCATCCGGTTGACAAAGGTGATGTTGAAGTTCTTGTCAAGCGTAATAATGAAATGCGGACTCTGGTCAACTATCATTTGCAGCGTTTCGAAATTGCTGTCCATGCGTGCGCGCTGTTTGCTCAGCAGCTTGTTATGCTCAAGTACCTTATAAGCCCTTGCCGCCAGTATCCCAAGGGCCCTGCGCTGGTTGTCGTTTAAAGAGGAGGGTTTATAGTCGACCAGGCAAATGGAGCCGATCATCCGGTCATCATTATCAACGATTGGCGCGCCCGCATAAAAACGAAGGTTGGGTAAACCGGTAACAGACGGATGGCCGCTCTGCGTTTCGTCCATCGTGAGGTCAGCGATCACTGTCAGTTCCTCTGCTCCGGCCAGCACCTTGCGGCAAAGTGAATATTTTTCAGGGGGCATGCCGGGCGGTATTCCCTGCGCCGCCAGAAACCATTTTTTCTTTTTACCAAGGATCGTAATGAGACATACAGGCGCCAGGCAGATTAAACGGGCAAGCGTAGCAATTTCGTCGAATTCTTTTTGTTCGTTTACGCCCAGGAGGTCCAGGTCCTGGAAGATATTCAGTCGTTCAAGTTCGTCGAGTTGGAGCATAGGTTTAATGTTAATAATACACAGATTATTATGCCAATTCTATAGTGATCCGATATGTATCTGGACCACCGCTGCTCAATCAGATTGTACCTGCTGGATGTAAGGATTTTTTGCCGGGGAACTAACCCACTGTCTTCCCGACCCGGTTGGTAGCCGGGCTTACGTTAAAACAAATTCTTAGCGCCTGCCCGTGCTACGGGACAGAGCTTCCTGGTATAAGCAAAAACAGCTTAAAGCAATGAAGTATCAATGCTGTTATTAAATTAATATAAATTGTTTATGCAACAAAAAAATAATCCCAATTATTACGACTACGATTTTTTTTGCGGTCCGGATTTAGTGTCAGGAACTTTTTATTTCCAATTCAACATCACCGCCGATCGGGTAGGCCTGGCAGGTAAGTACAAGTCCTTTTTGCAGGTCGGCTTCCGTTAGTACTTCATTGTATGCCATCCATGTTTTACCCGAAGTGCAGGTTGCGATACAGGCACCGCAGCGGCCGGCTTCACAACTATACGGCAACACCAGGTTATTCTTTTTTGCAACGGCCAGTATACTATCCGGAAAACGGACTGTAAGATGTTTTACGGTGCCATTGATATTAATCCTTACTTCATGCGGGTTGGTATCGGGTGGCCGGGGTTTAAAAAGCCTTGGCCTGGTGTCAAAGTCTTCGCGATGGATGAATTCATTGGTGATGCCGGATGAATGCAGGGTGATACCGATCATTAGCATATACAACTCTGGTCCGCACAGGAAAAAATGCGTGACCATTTCCCTTCGCCGGTACGTGTGAAGTAATCGTTCAAGCAATGATTTACTCAGCCGGCTTTCACCTGCCCGGAATGTGTTGCTGAACAGGAGGTGCAGGGTAAATCTTCCTGCATGCTGCTTGCGCAGTTGTTCCAGCTCATTCAGGAACATGGCGTCGCCGGGGGAGCTGTTGCTATATATAAGGACGACCCGCTCCGTGCTGGTTGCCAGCAAGGTCCTGATGAGCGACAGGCAGGGAGTAATACCACTGCCTGCAGCAAGGAAAAAGTAGTCATTGCCGGCCGCAGGGGAAGGGAGGATAAATAGCCCCTGTATACCGGCGGCTGCGAGTACCTGCCCCACATGTGTATTATATACCAGTTGCCTGGAGAATTCACCATTGTCAATCTTTTTCACTGCAATGGCCATCGGCTCATCAATTGCAGGGGAGGAAACAAATGAGTACGAACGTCGTTTTTCTCCATCCAGGTGGGGAAACAGGAACGTCAGGTATTGCCCCGCTTTGTACTCAGGTTGCCACCCATCGAGTGGTTCAAGTGTAAACTTCCTTGATTGGCTGGTCAGGTTGTCTATGGCAACTACCCTGACCCGTTTGATGACTGAGCTTGTCATGCGCGAAGATAACACCAACATAATATTAATCCAGAGCCGCACATTGGAAGCCCTTATCACGCATCAGGTCCACGACGCGAACGGGACAAACCCGTTGGCCTTCGATACGGAGGATCCGGTCGCAATCATCCAGGTCAAAATTGATGCGGCTGCCGGGGAACTGCTGAAGCAGGAACGCAATAATGATCCTTGCCTGGAATTCTTTTTCGACGTTGGTCTGGAAAACTTCAATCATGTTGTAAGGCTTCATCACGACCCAAAACTAGGTCAAAACTTTTTGGTTCCTGATAGCTAAAAAGGTCATGTTGTGGGTGTATTTGAGACAAAAAACCTTTATGTTTATAGGACTAAACACCAATTTATGATGGAAGTCGCTGTTATCATACCCCGTCAGTACAAACTTCTCAGTGTTGCGGCATTGCTTGATGTATTGGAAACGGTGAATAAAAACCTGCGGTCATCCGGTAAACCTGAAGCCTATTCGCTGTCGGTTGTGACGGCTGGTGGCGATGCCCGCCATGAACAGTTTTTCCGGGGTTACCAGTCGCGCACCATCCATGATGAGTACGAGCCGCGGCTGATCCTGGTGCCATCGTTTACTTCCGACGATATTGCTGAAACCGTTCGCTCCAATAAGGAATTTATACCGTGGATTGTCCGTCATCATGACGACGGCGCAGAGATAGCCAGTTTCTGTACCGGTGCGTTCCTGCTTGGCGCCACTGGTTTGCTGGACGGAAAAGCGGCAACAACACACGTGGATGCCTGCCGGGCGTTTGCGAAAAGTTTCCCGGAAGTACTGCTGATGCCGGACAAGATAGTCACGCAGGACGGACGCATTTATACGAGTGGCGGTTCCACCTCGACTTTCCACCTGCTGCTTCATTTGGTTCAACGGCATTGTGGTAAGGATATGGCTATCCGCATGGCAAAACTGTTTGCCATTGATATGGATCGCCACAACCAGACTTACTTCAGCACGTTCCATCCCTCGCGAAACCATACAGATGACCTGGTCGCCACTGCACAACAGAAAATTGAAGACAGTTATCACAGCAGTGGCACCATTGAAGAAATGATCCGCGATATCCCTTCAAGCCGCCGGAATATGGTACGCCGGTTTAAACAGGTAACCGGCGTAACGCCGATCGAATACCTGCAACTGACCCGGATAGAGGCTGCGAAGAAATTGCTGGAACAAACCGCCCAGCAAATGACGGAAGTGATCCTGAATACAGGCTATAATGACCCTAAAGCTTTCCGCAAAGTATTCCGTAAGACGGTTGGTATGACACCGACCGAATATCGCGAAAAATTCCAGGTGAGGTAAGGGGTATGTCATCCTGATAGGATCTGTTGCCGGTGGGATCTGTTTGTCATCCTGAAAGGATCTGACCCGCTGCGATGTGTGGTATTACAAAACCCGCGGCGTAGAAACACCGCGGGTCACACTAAAAACTGATTGTCTAACTGCTTCAGAAGAGCATGAGATTCGTTGGACCATTAATCAGTCCGTAAACTTTTTATCGGGTTGGCCAGCGCTGCCCTGACCGATTGGAAACTGATGGTAACGAGTGCGATCAGGATCGACAGTCCGGCCGACATTACAAAAACCACCCAGCCGATATCGACGCGGTATACAAAATCGCCCAACCATTTATTCATGGCATACCACGCAATGGGTGATGCCACCAGGATGGCAATCAGTACCAGGCGGATAAAATCTTTTGCAAGCAGCCTGATAATGGTTGGTACACTGGCACCAAGTACTTTGCGGACACCGATCTCCTTGGTACGTACCTGCGCCGTGTAGGCGGTAAGGCCAAGCAGTCCCATACAACTGATAAAAATGGCAATGCCGGCAAAAATATTAAACAGTTTACCCGTTGTTTTTTCAGAAGTGTACAGGCGCGAAAAGTTTTCATCGAGGAACGCATACCCAAACGGGATACCGGCGTTGTGCCGGTTCCAGCTTTGCTCGGCCAGCGCGAGTGCTTCCTTATCATGACCCGCAGTAGTTCGCACATACAGCCGTCCGAACTTGTCACCATTGTAATGGAAAATTGCGGGTTCAATCTTGTTTTTGATCGATGCAAAATGGAAGTCTTTCACCACGCCGATAATGGTGCCCTCAATACCCCAGAGCCTGAATCTTTTTCCGATAGGATTTTTAATCCCGGTGGTTTTTATAGCCGTTTCATTCAGGATGAAGTGGCTCGAATCGGCCGGCATATTGGTAAAGTTAGATCCCTCAGTCAGCTCCATTTTAAAGAAGGGGATAAAGTCTTTATCAACCGCAATCGGGTATACCATAAAGGTGGAGTTGGCTGGTTTGCCATCATAGTCATTATTACCTGTCTGGTTGCTCATGTCGATTATATTCAGCCAGTTCGACTTTGCCACGCCGGTCACCACCGGGCTTTTAGCCAGGTCGTTGCGAATAGCTTCGAAGTTATTGTCCGGGCTTACAAAAAACGAGAACGTATGTTCCTTATCAAGTCCCAGCTTTTTTGACTGGATGTAATGCAGCTGGCGGCTGATTACAAAAGTGCTGATGATGAGTATTACAGAGAAAGCGAACTGTGTTACCACGAGCGATTTGCGGAAGAACACATCATTCAGTTTTACCGAAATGACGCCCTTGATTGCTTTCAGCGGATCAAAGGAAGAGAGCAGGAGGGCGGGGTAAATACTCGATACCAGCAGTGTACAGCCAATGGTAATTCCGATTACTTTCCACAGCTGCGGATTAAACAAATCAAACACCAGTTGTTTGCCCGAAATGTCATTGAAGAATGGCATCGTGAGTGCCATGAGGCCGAGTGAAAGCAGCGTGGCAACTATGAAAACCACTGCTGTTTCAACCACAAATTGGGCAAACAGCTGTGTCTTTGCTGCACCCACAATTTTCCGCAGGCTCACTTCCTTGGCGCGAAGCATCGATCGTGCAGTGGAAAGGTTTACATAATTGATGCAGGCAATAACCAGGATGATGATAGCAATGATGGTAAACATGCGCACGGAAGTGATGCCGTCTTCACTGCCATCGGATTTGTAAAGGTGTGCTTTCCTTAAAGGCAGGAACAGGTATTCTACGTCGGTGTCTTCCGCTTTTGTGCGCAGGTGCAGGTTTCGCAGGGTCGTTGAAAGCGTTGCCAGGTTGGTGTTTGGCTGCAGTTGCAGGAATGTTTTATAATTGAAGTATTCAAAATTGTCGGACAATGAATGTCCGGGCTTACCATACTTCCGGTTCAGGATAGTGATCGGCAGCATCAGGTTAAAATTAAATGCCGAGTTGCGGGGGAAGTCGGCAATGATGCCTGTTACTGTCAGGTTTACACTGTCATCGGCAACAATGACTTTTCCCATGGGATCATAGTCGCCGAAATATTTTTTTGCTGCACTCTGTGTCAGCACCACGGAGTTATCGTCGGGGAACGGCTTGTCCGTGTTACCCTGGATCAGCGGGAAGTCGAACATGGTAAATAAGGAGGGGTCAGTAAAGATGTTCGATTCGGCGAAAATCTTGTTGGTGCCTACTTTAAATGTGCTGAAATAGGAGTCGTACGTCAGCCGTACCATGTCGCGGATGGCAGGTACTTCGGTAATGCCAAGGTAGCCGATCGCTGATGCAGTACTGGTCCAGATCTGGCGGCTGTCGCCCGTTCCAACCCTGTTCTCCAGTTTGTAAATGTTATCGGCATGTTTGTGGAACCCGTCGATGTTCCGTTCGTCCTGCACCCAGAAGAGGATGAGTAGCCCGACAGTCAGGCCAATGGTGAGTCCAAGGATGGTGATCACCGAATAGAACCTGTTTTTAACCAGGTTACGCCAGGCCGTCTTGAAATAGTTTTTAAACATAGCGCGATCAATTCAAAAGGTTGATGAGTTGTGTTTGCCGGACAGGTCAGTCCGATGATCCAAAGCAAGGGCCAAAAGGTTAGTAGGTTGAACCTGAGAAGGTTGGCTGTTGCGTACCGGTTTTTTGGTGTATCACCAGCGAACACAGGCCGTGCGAAAGGGGACAGTCTAGCTTTCAGGCTTGCTGTACAATGTAACTTGGGCCGAAAGTGGACAGTCCCGCTTGACGTGGTACACCAATGCGAGGTCATCGGTGCGGAAAGGGCATAGTCCGGCTTGTCGTGGTTAATCAGTCCGCTGTAATCCGCGCGGAATAAAGGCGCCACCTTTCTTATAAAATATTCAACATTTTTTTTGTTCAATTGATTGTCGCCCTTATCTTTGCACTCCCAGAAAACAAAAAGGGAGTTTAGCTCAGTTGGTTCAGAGCATCTGCCTTACAAGCAGAGGGTCGGCGGTTCGAGCCCGTCAACTCCCACTTAAGTGAAAAGAGGTTACGCAGCACTGCATAACCTCTTTTTCGTTCGGTGCCATAAAGGGTGACAGGGCCATGTGGATTGCCCACGCGATGTATCTGCATCTATTCCACATCCGGCCGGTGATACTCAGCTGCAGAAGCAGATGACGATCTCGCAAGTACCGATTCAATCTGTCTGATCAGCGCCTCCCTGTCCATCGGGTACCCCGCGGCAGATAACTCCACCTTGCCGTCTTTATCAATGATTGCATAGGTAGGATAACCATTGCCTTTGATTTTACCCATAATATCCTTGCTGAGTTTCAGGCTTGCCAGCAGGTGATAACCCTCCAGGTTGAAATAGGCGATCAGTTGTTTCCATTTCTCCTGGTTGGTATCGTCGTAGTTCGCGATATACAGGTAATCAAGGTTCTTTCCCTTGAAATGTTTTTTGATGGCATCGCCGTTTTTATTCATTTCCTCGCGGCAGGGTCCGCACCAGGTGCCCCACATATCGAGCAACACGGTTTTGCCCTTCACGGTTGCCAGTACCTGCTCCCAGGTAGAGTAGGAGCTGTCATTGCCAATAAATTTCATGCGGTCTGTGAGGGGGAGTTGCTGTTTACGCGCAATGCTGGCCATTGGGCCATCGAAGAACTGACGGTAGCGGCTATCCGGAAACTGTCCTTTAAAAACTGCATAGATCGATACCAGGTTAACAATGCTGGATGAATGGATCTCTGATTCCAGCAGGCTGGCATACGCATATTCCCTGGCGGCGCCGGTAAATGTTTTTTCAATGATCCGGGCACACAAATCGTTTTCCATGTCGGCCTGGAACCTGGCCCAGCCCGTGGTGGTGTCTTCCGCATACCAGGTTTGCAAAAATGCGGCGCGGTCCGTACGTGCCTTTGCCCACGCAGCTTCCTTTGTCCGTAACACCAGGTTTCTCACCAGTTTCATATAAGCCGGTGCAGCAACGGCTCCATCATTCGACACGGGAAGTCCGTCAAATGCATCCTGCTGGTATTTTTCCCAAATGCTGCGATTGCGCGCATACGCATCACGGATGCCGAAAATGTTATTCGTGCGGTAACCAAAAAATGTGGAAGCCTTTGAGTAATCAAGTTCCGCCGTCCACAAGCGGATAAAGTCGGTCGAAACATCTTTATGTGCCGAAACGAATTGGCTGAAAATCC
>SDZZ01000528.1 GCA_004173255.1 Chitinophagaceae bacterium
AGCTTTCGCTTCCTGTTTTTCGATACTGAATTTTTCAATCAGTCTGGCCCGGTCATTTTCGGGATTGGTTATTCCGAGTAAAAAATATAATCCAAAAAGAAAGCTGCTCATTGTTCCTGTTGTTGTGAATGGTTTATTGAAAGTGCGTTCACTAGTAAAAATTTCCCCGCCATAGGGTAAACGGTTTCCCCGTCAGGACAGCCCCTGAAAGTTTTACAGACTTGCGTGTGTGTTACGTTGGTTCAGGCTACCGGGTTTCCCGTTGCTTTCGTTTCAAATGGAACTACAAACGAAAAGTTACGGGTGAGATCGAGCAGGGGACGTTGGTCAGTCCACCCCGATGGCAGCTGCGGAACGTCCAGACCCGGCAATGGATCCACATTGCAGGATACCAACAGCACGCAACCGGTAATGGCTGCCAGCAATAAGGTGGTTCCCGGAATGAAAATCCTCTTTCTCATGATCTGTAAATTGATTGTAAAAAAATGCAATGTGGTTAAAGGCCTGAATCGCATATTTATCCGTTTGTGCCGTACTCGTCCTTTCGATGCCAGGGTCCGCCAGTGGCGGATTCCGTAAGGTGGACCGGATAAATAACAGTGCAAACATACCGGTGCCCGACAGGCGCGGCAATCCTGTTTTTTAAGGAGTATTTAAATGTTAAACGGCTCGTTATTCCGGCTGACTTGCTTTTGCCTTGCAGATAATAAAATACGGCGTGAGCAAGGCAAGAATTCCTGTTAAGAAATAGATACAGCGGTAGAGGTTTTGATCCGATGCAATTATAAACAGCATCAAAAAAAAGCCGTTCCGGTTGTGGAACGACTTTCTGGAATTCGGATAAGGCCTGGAATGGTTGGTTTCTGATTACCGGAACAGCCGGTAGGTGATGCCCAGTTGCGCAACACCATTGTATACTTTGCCATCACCGTCTTTATCCAGCTTGGATAAACCCAGGTTATAGCGGAGGTTTACACCAAAGCCTGACTCCCCCCGGAAGCCAAGGCCAAATGGAACAGACAGATCAACTGTGTTGAAGGCATCTTTTACAGAAGCCGATTCGCTGTCGATCTTCACCTTGGCGCTCATCAGGAAACCCGGCTGTAGTCCGGTTTCCACATAAAACCCGTTTTCAAATTTGTAACGCGCCAGCAGCGGAATGTTGATGTAGGACATATTGAGTTTGGCATCGGCATCTTCTTCCGTTTGTTTTACACCCTGGAAAGAATAAACAATTTCAGGGGCAAAAGCAAGGTTGCCACCAAACGTCAGTTCACCGGTTGCACCCACATAAAAACCAAGTCTTCCTTTTGCGCCCTCCGCATCGGAACCGCGGAAGTTGGACGCGTTGACACCTGCTTTTGCACCAAGGCTGAACTGTGCTGAAGCTGCAAGGGTTAAAAACAGGACCGTAACAAGAACTGAGAACTTTTTCATAACTGGGGTTTGTAATTTGAGTAATGATGAAGGAAAATATTTGCTGAGTGTTCGCCTGAATAGTATGAATGTGTGAAATTGACTTTTTATGAACCAGCTGCAACTCCCTACTATTAAGGAGTCGGGATCAATGGTCATTATCAGGGATAAAAAACCGGCCAGCGACGTGACCGGTGAACGCAATCAAGCGAATCCCTAAAATCGGTAACCGACAAAAAAGTTGATCACGGCGTTTTTTGTTTTTACATCGGATGGGTTAAATGGAAGCGGTGATGGAACGGGGCCCGATGATGCGCCAGTTGTTTTAAAGTTGTTATTCAGACTTATATTATAGCGGCCACCGAGGATAAGGTTTTTTATCGGGTAAAATTCGACGCCGAATGCTGCGCCATAGTCAAGCCGGTTGCTGAACGAAGTGATATCGGAAGGCTTTTCGTTTTCCTTTTTGGCGGAAGATTTAAGCAGGTATCCAATCTGGCCACCAACCTGCAGCTGCACAAAGCGGGTAATGCCAATGGTAGTGAACTGGGGCAGGTACAGGTAATCGCTGGTGATGGTGTTGGTTTTCCCATCTTTGGTAAATCCGAACCCCTGGCGGGAGAAAACCAGTTCAGTCCGGAAGCCTAGCCCCGAGCGGGTCGCAGGCGACAGGAAACCCGCAATCATGAACCCGTTTTTTGTATCCGGTGAAAAGTCCAGATCAGATCCGGTGACTTTTGCAACATTGTAACCGGCCTTGAAGCCGACGCTGCGAACGGAACCTTTTGCTGTGGTGGTCAGGGAATGGTCGGCCGATGCAACCTGGCCGGCTGCATTCAGGCAAGCGGTCATGATCGTCATGGCCAGTAAGATTAATTGTTTCATACCAGTGGTTTTTTGTTTAGTTGATTGATCGTGCAAATGTGGGCGGATAACCAGCTTGCTGCAATCCTGTAAAATGGTGAACGCCTTACCGTTCATACAGCAATCCCGCCCGGATTTCAGGTGCTGTCGCACAAGGGGGTGCGCGCCGTGGAGCATATGAAGGAGCTGGCCGAACGCGGGCGGGGGCTGGGCACCTACATCAGTGGTTTATAAAACACGGGTATGAATAATTACACCGGATTCCTTAAATTAATGGCGCGAACGTGATTTATCCATGTAATCCCAACGCCATGAAAGGAAAAATACCGGCCTCCATTGATGAGTATATCGAAAGCTTTCCCGAAGCGACACGCAAGATACTTGAACAGGTAAGGGCAACTGTGCGGAAGGCAGCCCCAAAGGCTGAAGAAGCGATCAAGTACGCCATGCCAACGTACGACATGAATGGAAACCTGGTGCATTTCGCCGCGTTCACCAACCATATTGGCTTTTACCCCACTCCGGCCGGCACGGATGAATTCAAAC
>SDZZ01000095.1 GCA_004173255.1 Chitinophagaceae bacterium
ATACATATTTCAACCAGTTTGCCTATAATAATTTTTCGGATATAGAAGTGTTTCGTGGTCCGTCATCGAGTCTCTATGGTGCAGGCACGGGTGGGCTGATCCTGGTTAATAATTTTGAAGGATGGAAACCAGGTGCCTCGGCCGAATACATTACCGGAAGTTATAACCTGCAGAATGTACTTGCCTCCGCAAGGTTTGGCTCAGGCGACAACCGCAACCAGGTCACGTATGCGCACAATGCCAGTAACGGGTATCGCGACCAGTCGGCCATGCGCCGGGATAACGTATCTTGGCAATCGCAGCTGAAGGCTTCTGAAAAACAGCAGATCACTGCTTCCTTATTATATAACGATCTGTATTACCAGACACCCGGTGCACTTACTGCCGCCGAATTTGCCAGCAATCCGAAGGCTGCAAGGCCCGCGGGTGGCGGCTTTCCCAGTGCGGTGAATGCGCTGGCCGCCATTTACCAGAAAAACCTGACAGCCGGTTTTACAAGCCGTTTGCAGCTTACCCCTTCCCTCTCACATGTAATGACTTTATACGGTGCCTACTCACAGGTGAAGAATTCCGCCATCCGCAATTATGAACGCAGGAACGAACCGCAGTTTGGCGGGCGTACAACGCTGACGTGGAAGAAAAAAACGGAGCAGTCAGTCCTGACGCTGAACGGCGGTGCGGAATTCCAGCAGGGATATTTCAACACCCAGGTGGCGAAAAACGGGGGTGGCCGGCCGGATACCATCCAGACCAATGATGATATCGATAACAGGGCCGTAGTCGTTTTTGTACAGGGTGATCTTGTATTGAAAAACAGCTGGTTCATTACCGGTGGGCTGAGCTTCAATAAAACGATTGTCACACTTAAAAGACTGAGCCGTTACCCGGTGGTTGAACAGAAAACATCGTTTGACAATGAGATTGCACCAAGGCTTGCTGTAATGAAACAGGTAACCCCGATGTTCCATGTGCTCGCGAGCGTGGCCCGGGGCTTTTCACCACCGACAGTGGCCGAACTGCTGCCTTCTACCGGTGTGATCTCGACAGAACTGCAAGCTGAACACGGCTGGAATTATGAAATGACACTGCGTTATTTGTTATTTAATAAAATGCTGCAACTGGAGGCTACCGGCTTTTACTTTGACCTGAAAGATGCGCTGGTACAGCGTCGTGACATTTCGGGGGCAGACTTTTTCACCAATGCCGGTAATGTGAAGGAAAAGGGCCTGGAGGTACAGGCTAATTACACTTATTATCCGCGGGTGCGAAAAGTAATTGACAAACTGCAGGTCAGTTCTGCATTCACGTATAACCATTTCCGGTATGGAAGTTTTATTAAGGGCGCGGATGATTTTTCCGGTAAAATCATTCCATCGGTCCCGGGCAACAGCCTGTCGGTCCTGGCAGACCTGACCCTGATGAATGGCCTTTATGTGAATGCCACCTATTACAGTGCCGCGAAAATTTATCTCAACGATGCCAATACTGCAGCGGCAAAGGCCTACGAATTATTGGGTGCCAGGGTTGGTTGGAAAGTAAAGTGCAGGCAAATTGACGTGAACGTATATGCCGGTGCTGATAACCTGCTCGACCAGGTATATAGCCTTGGGAACGACATCAATGCCGCCGCCAACCGGTTTTACAACGCGGCGCCGGGCCGCAATTATTATGCGGGTGTGGCAGTGAATTGGGTAAAACCCCGTACAGTGAAATAGAACCATCCGGTTACCTTTGCGAAAACCAGCGGCATGGATACCTATATTAAACAGCTCCTGACGGTCACCTTTACCCTGTTTGCCGTGATCGACATTATCGGATCCGTGCCGATCCTGATTTCCCTGAAACAGAAAATGGGCGGAATGAGGGAGTTCAGGTCCACACTCATTTCAGGTGCATTGATGATCCTGTTCCTGTATATCGGCGAACCATTCTTAAACCTGCTGGGGCTCGATATCCGGTCCTTTGCTGTAGGCGGGTCCATTGTGATCTTCATCCTGGGACTGGAAATGGTGCTTGGGATTGAATTTTTCAAGGGAGACGGGGATATCAAGTCTGCAACCGTTGTCCCTATTGCCTTTCCGCTGATTGCCGGATCCGGTACGCTGACCACCATCATGTCGCTGAAGCCGGATAACACCACTTATATCATGCTCGTTGCCATTGTGCTGAACCTCGTGATTATCTACGCCGTGCTGAAATCGCTCGATTATATCGCAAAAATTTTAGGAACAGGCGGATTAACTGCTGTAAGAAAGTTTTTTGGCGTAATTTTGCTGGCCATTGCCGTAAAAATCTTCAGTACCAACGCACCCGGGTTAATTCACGGGTAACCGGAAGATGAACTGCGGTTGATGAACCGGCCTCGTAGTACAATGGATAGTATAAGAGTTTCCGAAGCTCCAGATACAGGTTCGATTCCTGTCGAGGCCACTCTCCAGCTGATTTCACGTGATTAACATTATTGAAAGCCTTATGAGTCATCGACCCGTAAGGCTTTTGGTTTTTGTGCACTACACAACCATCGATCCGGCTATACGCCCTTATTTCCATTGGATAAAAAGTATTCTTTTTAAAAATAATTACCCCGGGAAGCGTAACTTTTATGCTTAGACCTAATGCACATGAGCTACAACAACGTCATACGTTTCCCTCTCCTGGCCTTCTTATTTATTGCATCTGCCACCGCGTTTGCCCAGCCCACGATCGGCAATAGCAGGAAACAAAACTTTGACCGTGGATGGAAGTTTTTATTGGGCGACAGCCAGGACGCCGGCAATAAAATGGTGAATGATGACAGCTGGCGTTCACTGGACCTGCCGCATGACTGGAGCATTGAAGGAAAGATTGATCCGAAAAATCCCAGCGGCGGCGATGGTGGTTATTTTCCGGCGGGCATAGGCTGGTATCGTAAAACATTCAACGTGCCCCGGCTACTTGAGAACAAAAAGGTGGGCATCTACTTTGAAGGCGTGTACATGAATGCTGAAGTGTATATCAATGGCAAGTCGCTCGGCAAACGCCCGTACGGCTATTCGGCTTTTTATTATGACCTGAGCCCGTACCTTGATTTCGGTAAAGAAAATAGTATAGCAGTACGGGTAGACAATTCCCTGCAAAAAAACTCCAGGTGGTATAGCGGCAGTGGTATTTACCGGCATGTATGGCTGACAGTTACCGAACCTGTGCATATTGACCAGTGGGGTACCGCTGTCTCAACCCCAACAGTGAGTGCGACAGATGCAGTGGTACAGATAAAAACAACGGTGAAGAATGAAACATCATCAACCCGAAACATCCTGCTTATTTCCCGTGTAGAAAATGGCGGAAGCCACACGGCCAAAGTAACAATTCCAGCGAACAGCTCTGAAGATGTTTCGCAAATGATCAGCGTTAAATCACCCCGACGATGGAGTCCCGAAACTCCGTATTTGTACAAAGCAGTAACCATTATACAAGCGGATGGGAAATCACTTGACCAGGTGGTCACCCCATTTGGTATAAGAAAGCTGGAATTTGATACTGCAAATGGTTTCCTGTTAAATGGAAAACAGGTACTGCTCAATGGTGGATGCGTTCACCACGACAATGGTTTTTTGGGTGCCGCCGCTTACGACCGTGCAGAGGAGAGAAAGGTGGAACTATTAAAAACAGCAGGGTTCAATGCTGTTCGCACTTCCCACAACCCGCCTTCAGAAGCTTTCCTGGAGGCCTGCGACCGCCTTGGCCTGCTAGTGATGGATGAATCGTTCGACGGCTGGCGGGAAAGCAAAACGAAGTATGATTATACTACCTGGTTCGATCAGTGGTGGAGGAAGGATGTTCTGGCCATGGTATTACGTGACCGTAACCACCCTTCAATCTTTATGTGGAGTACGGGCAACGAGATCATCGAGCGAAAAAAGCCGCAGGCTGTTGAAACAGCCAGGGCACTGACAGCGTACGTTCATGAACTGGACTCCACCAGGCCGGTGACTTCGGCCATTACAACCTGGGATAAGGACTGGGAAATCTTCGACCCTTTATTTGCTGCGCATGATATTGGCGGATACAACTACCAGCTGCACCACGCGGTAAGCGATCATGAGCGGGTGCCCTCGCGTATTATGGTTCAAACGGAATCCTTTCCAAAGGATGCTTTTGCAAACTGGAAGCTTGTCAACGATCACAAATATATCCTGGGCGATTTTGTCTGGACAGCTATGGATTACCTTGGCGAATCCGGTATAGGCGGTGTCACATACCCGGGTGAAATTGAAGGTGAACACTGGCAGAAAGAGGCGTTCCCCTGGCACGGTGCTTATTGCGGGGACATTGACCTGACCGGTTGGAGAAAGCCTGTGTCCCACTACCGCGATCTTTTATATAATAGGGCTAAGAAATTGTACATGGCTGTTAAAGAGCCCAACCCTGAATCCGGTAAAATCAAACTAACCGCATGGGCGGTATGGCCCACCTGGGAAAGCTGGACCTGGACGGGCATGGAAGGTAAAGCTGTTGAGGTGGAGGTGTACTCAAGGTATCCGTCGGTACGGCTTTACCTGAATGACAAATTGATCGGGGAACAGGCAACGGGGGCGGATCAACAGTTCAAGGCTTCCTTCGATGTGCCGTATACCGCGGGAACCATCAGGGCCGCAGGCGTTGAAAACGGACGTGAGGTGGAAAATAAAATTTTAAAGACTGCCGGGGAGGCCGCAGTTATAAAGCTGACACCCGACAGGAAAAAGATAAAGGCAAACGGCCAGGACTTATCATACATAACCATCGAGATAAAAGATAAAAACGGGGTTTTGCAGCCAGATGCCGAAATAGAAATCACCCTCCGTGTTAATGGCCAGGGCGCGATTGCGGGAGTTGGAAACGGCAATTTAAAAGACACGAATCCAAACGTTGCTGCCAAAGTCAGGACGTGGAAAGGCCGGGCGATGGTCATCGTCAGGAGTTCATATCTCAAAGGGGCCATTGCGGTAGAAGCCAATGCACCGGGATTACCAAAGGCGTCGGTACTTATTGGATCTGATTAGTACGGCCAGGCCTTAATTAATCAGGTTATCGATTTCAATTGCATCCAGATAGGGCGCCAGCTGCTTCGTATTCTGAAACACCCTGTACTCAAGGATTTCCTTGCTTTTGCAGCAGCAGAACGTTTCGACGTAATATTCCTGGATCTGAAACAGGAAGACCAGCCGGTGATCGAGGTGTCGTTTGGCAATGGGTACACCTTCTTGTAAAACAGTAGCTCTTTTGTGATCCTCGGGCAATGCAATAAATTCTGATAGTTTCATAAATGCTGAATTTTACAATTAAGTGAAAAAGGCAATTACTAAAACCCGCAAGTGACGAACGGGACATACGATAACACTTGCAATAATCAATGAACTTAAAAGGCAGAGGCAGAATAAATGAGGCTGGACAATAAACTTGCCGGTAACCGGCATGAGGCAGTAGACAAATGTAGAAATGATTTCTTATAATCAAAATTTTTTATTGGAATGTTTTATCGCTCCGCAATCGACTGAAATTTGACTTCCGGAAAATCAAAATAAAGCGGATATCCTGTATTTTTAAAGCATGAAGAACTTTCCTGCATCCGCCACACTTGGCCTCCTCCTTGTTTCATCTATTGTCAGTTATTCCCAGAACCGCCCGTCAAATACCCGGCCTGCAGACCCGGTTGTGGACGGTATTGTCCGCGAAGCGGAGAGCAATTCGTTGTTACCGCTGCTCGCCCACCAGTTGTTCGACAGTATCGGACCGCGACTCGTTGGTACCCCGCAGATGGAATCTGCGCGCGATTGGGCTATTGCCAGATACACGGACTGGGGTATCAATGCCGAAACGCAGAACTGGGGCGAATGGCGAGGTTGGGAACGGGGTATCACGCATGTGGATATGATTTCGCCGCGACTGCACACCCTCGAGGCAACGCAACTGGCCTGGAACCCATCGATGGGAAATAAGCCGGTCACAGCCGGCATTGTTATACTGCCTGACCTGGCCGACTCTGTTGCTTATGCTGCCTGGATGCCTTCGGTAAAAGGAAAGTTTGTACTCGTATCGATGCTGCAGCCAACGGGGCGTCCGGATGATAACTGGCAGCAGTTCTCGACCGAAGAGTCGTTTAAAAAACTAAAGGACCAGCGAAAGGAAATAACCGATAACTGGAACAACCGACTGAAGAAATCGGGCTATACCTCCCGCACGCTTCCCGTTGCGCTGGAAAAATCGGGTGCAGCAGGAGTCATCAGTTCTTACTGGTCGGCCGGTTTCGGCGTAAGTAAGATCTTTTCGGCTTACACAAAAAAAATTCCTTCTGTTGATATTATGCTCGAGGATTATGGTATGCTATACCGGTTGGCAGAATCTGGTGCCAACCCGCAGATTCGCGTACATACGCAATCCAAAGAACGTGGCGCAGTGCCTGCATTCAACGTGGTAGCAGGAATCAAAGGCAGTGAAAAACCTGATGAGTATGTGCTGTTGTCCGCACACTTCGATTCGTGGGACGGTGGCACCGGTGCTACCGATAACGGGTCCGGCACAATCATGATGATGGAAGCGATGCGCATCCTGAAAAAGATTTATCCCAATCCTAAACGTACCATCCTTGCAGGCCATTGGGGAAGTGAAGAGCAGGGGCTGAATGGCTCGAGGTCATTTGTAGAAGATCATCCGGACACAACCAGTAAACTGCAGGCAGTGTTCAACCAGGATAATGGCACCGGACGCATCGTAAACCTATCCGGTCAGGGGTACCTTAATTCATATGAATACCTCACCCGCTGGTTAAGCAGTGTGCCTTCAAATATCCGGGATACAGTGAAGACTACATTCCCCGGAACGCCCGGTGGTGGCGGATCAGATCACGCATCCTTTATCGCGGTAGGAGCTCCCGGTTTTTCCCTTGGTGCACTGAACTGGTCCTATTTTAATTATACCTGGCACACCAATCGCGATACATACGACAAACTGGTGTTTGACGATATCCGGAAGAATGTGATCCTTGTTGCTATCCTGGCTTATATGGCCAGCGAAGATCCTAACCGGGTTTCAACCGAAAAGGCAGTTTTACCCATCAATCCTGCAACGGGCGAACAAAGCAAATGGCCGGCACAAACAAAATCGACAAGGAAGGGGGGACTGGATTAACCAGCTTGTTTTAACACCTGCACCAATGGATCGCCTGGAGGTGCACCGCAACCCGGATCACTTCCAGTCACTGGTAGTAAAACAGATTGTGCCGGATCTTGAAAACCGGGAGGTCAAGGTTACAGCAGGCATCGATCTGTAACCATTTTTATAGCTTTCATCTCAGGCATCCGCTATTCGGAACGGGGTTCCTTCTACGTCCAAAAACATCTCACTGCCGGGTGAAGACAATCCCATCAGTTGTTTCATGTCGCGCGAAAGATGGGAGGCATCGGTATAGCCCGTATTGAGCGAGATGGAGCGCCAGGACAACCACGGACGCTGCGTTTTCATCTGCAACGCCTTATTCGCCCTGGCCACCCGCAGGAAGTTCTGGGGCGATAAGCCAGTCCGTTCAAGGAAACTACGGCGGAACTGGCGTTCACTTAAGAAACTTCTTTTCGCCAGTTGATGGACGGGCAGATCGTAGCTGTTTGTCAAACCTGTAAGTATTTCATCAATTGATCGCATCCGGTGGACCGGATTGTACAGACGTTGCAGGCATTGCTCGGCAAGTGCAACCCGGCGGGCACCATCCGGCGTTTCGCGGATCAGGAGGCCCAGCTCTTCCCAATGCATCCCTAATGCTGTACCGGCTTCCGTAAACATATCGGAAAAATGGGCAGCCGGGATTCCGAAAAAACGGAAGAATGCACCGGGGTAAAACACAATTACAAACATCGATAACAGCCCGCTGGTACTGAGTTGCAGGCAGGAGCTGCCAACTGCACCGCGCACCGTGCAACAGTATTTATCCGAGATCATCTCCTGCGGGTCACCGACCGTGCGCAGTGATGGTATGTCACCCGTGGAAACATAGATACACTGTTCCGTTTTCGCGGGAAGCAGGCAACGGACAGACTCTCCGGCAACGCCCATCTGTACATCCAGGTAACACCTGATGAATGGCCGTAAACCCAAGGATGGTATATAAACCTGGTGCTGGGTTGGCATGGATGCGTTTGAAGCTATAAGATACGATTTCGTCATCGCTGGCTGCCGGTACGATTGTCCTTTTGCAACTCCTTAACGGAAAATGTCCGATCCGTACAACACGGGGCGAGGTAAAGGGGATTATTTTGCAGGCAATAAAATTACGTCTTGAAAAAAATAACCCGGATGCTGCTGTTTGCTTTAGCCACTTGCATCATTGCTGTTGGTGCGCATATCTATTATCTCAGCACGCTGGCCGCTACTGAAAAATATCCGTCTGATACCTACCTGGCCACCGCCACGAACAAGGTAGCCCTGATCATCACCGCGCACGATGACGACGCAATTGGCAGCGCCGGCACCATTGCCCAGCTTTGCGCCGATGGATGGACCATCCGCGATCGTTGCTTCTTTGAAGAGGCAGGTCTGTATGCAGCAAAAAATGCAGCGAAGAACCCGTTGCGCAAAGAAGCGCTGAGAACGGTCGCTGCTCTGCAGGGCTTGGCAGGCGTGGATCCTGTGGATTTCAATTACCGGCACGACAGCATGACCGAAAAGGCATACATGCCAATGCCTTACGAAAAGTTTGCGGCAAACTATGACCTTGATTCCCTTTCCGGCTACATCGCTTCTTACATTGAACAATACAAGCCATCTGTTATCTTCACACTTGATGAGGTAATGGGTGGCTATGGCAATCCCGACCATGTGGTGATCAGCCAGCTGGTACTGAAATACTGCCTCCTGCATAGAGGGGATCCAGGCTTTCCGGTGGAAAGGATTTACCAGCCGGTGTTTCCCCCTTCACTTTCCAAAAACATTTTCAAAGGCAATCCCACCTATGCTGCTGCAATGGAAGTGTACCAGTGTGAGGGCATGCCGATGCCGGATGTAGAAGTGAAAATAACTGCGCAGGCATCGTTAAAAAAGAAAGCGATGATGACTTACACCACTGAGCAGAACTCGATCAAAAAGATCTGGCCATATTACAACCGGTATCCGGCATGGATTTATTTCCGGATTTTCGACCGTGATTTTTTCCGGGTAATTAATCTTAAAAAGTAATTCGTATCAACGGACCAGCCAGAAGAAATTATTTAACTGGTTGCTGCAAATTATTGCGGTTTTTTCGCAGCGGCATTATCAGCGAGCAACTTCAGGTACCGTCTGTTTTCACGCAGCATTGACAATCCCTTCCCGGTGCCCATCAATCGGATACCTTTTGTTCGGGAGTTGATCCGGCTGATAGTGAACATGATCTTCAGATGCCGGATAATTTCCTTCCAGGCGAAAAAAACAGAGTGCCGCGGGTCATAGATATGTGTCGGTTCACTGCCCGCGCCATTCACTTCAATGATTGCAAAATCTTTCCCGGCACAAAACCTGTCCCAGTTTTCATACCGGATGTCGAGCCGGCCGTAGTAAAATTCCGGGATGGAGGTACAGAGCTGGTCAATCATCCTGCCCAAGTCAGGTGTAACGAGCTGTGTCAGGTCAAGGAACTTTGCACCGCGACTATGGTTTCCATAGGGAACAAGTTCACACATTTCGCCGCGCGCCGGCACAGATTGCAACATCACCGCATGGGTCTTCCTGAACACGGGTAGCTGCAGGAATGCCCGGTCACTTCCACGCATAAGCTGCTCCACCGTCGACACCCCATCACCCGTTACAGCCAGGAATTCTTTTCCAACCATTCCCGATATGGTTCCGGTTTGCTCACCCGGGATCCGGTAATAAAATATCCCCACTTCATTTTCAAAAGGAACGAATTCCTGCAGCAGGAAATCAAACCCGGTTGACGTTACATAGTCCGCTAATTCCGCTTCAGACCGGCAGAGTTTGACCATCAGTCCCCGCTGCCCGATATCTGGTTTTGCTATCAGTGGCAGGTTAAGATTGGCAACTCGGAGCCGGCCTTCAACGTCCACCATCGAAACACCGTGTTCACAAAAAATTGTTCGCGGATATACTGATTGCGGCATCAACTCATAAATCTCCATCTTGCTTTCCATCACAAAACCTGAATTTTTTATCAGTGGGTTTGCTGCACTGAAATAAAAAAACGACCGGGCCTTCAGGCTTAACCACATCCAATACAGGTATATGGGTACGTAGACCAGGTCAAATGGCCAGTATTCCCAGGACATCAGCCTGATCCTGCATCGTCTGTAACGATCGGCCAGTGCGGATGCGGGAGTGCTTACATCGGGGGACGGTGTTTTCCCGGAAAACAGTCCCGACGCATTCAGTGACACTTCCGAAACCGATGGCGACAGCTCAGAAACGGATTCCCGCTCACTTTGCAGGTCAAAATATTTCATCTGCATCGTTTCGCCGGAAACAAAAACAGAAGTGATGCTTGAAGTGGATATGTCACCCCCTCGGTCCATCACCAGCGAATAACGGGCATCGCCGTTGCCGGCTTCGCGATGGAACTTCAAAATCTGCTGCTGATCGGGCCCGCCTGAATTGTACTGCCAGTCACCAAACCACTTTTCACGAAGACGGCTCATTTTCTCATCGTATAAGGTAACCGACGACCAGATGTGACGCTCGGTTGAAGGGAGTATACTACAATGCCTGTTGTGGCCATCCCAACGACATTCGTATAGACGCCCCCCGGCAAAAAGTACCAGGGTAAACGGCTCAATTCCTTGCAGACTTATTTCCTTCCACTGATCAAGCGGGCTGGTGGCATGCATGATGTCCATCATCACCTGGCCGCGACTTCTTTTGTACCGCTGCAATCTGTGATGTGGTTTAAATGCGCCGTTGAGCAGCACACCCATATCACCGTTACTTTTTCCTGCAATCCAGCTGCCGCCTTTATCCTTATCGGTTGGACTGATCACCTGTACACCGGGTGCCACGGTTACGATCGTGGGACTGATCGCCCTGCCCCTTGTTTTCCATTCGTCCCTGCTGGAAGTAAGGACAATGCCGTTTTTTACAGGAACAAATGTTACTGTGCACATACTTTCCTTGCTTGAAGTGTTGATTGGGCTACCCCGTAACCTTCCGGTAAATGGAGATCACTGACTGACGAAATACCAGTGCGGATAAAGGCCATATGATGGACCATATGCTCGAGGTTATACAACAACTCGCGGTAATAATTGGTGACAAGCCGAAGCGGTTCATGACCTTCCGGCATCAACAGTGCCGTTAGCAATAGTTGTTTGTCAGGCCTGCCGAGGTTATGGATTACCCGCTCCATTTCCTGCATGGCAAATTCCCGGTTCGACTCGATCCGGTGATCCCGCTTCCTGCCGTCATAATCAACTGTGCCGGATACATACCCCTTTTCCAGTTCCATAAAAAACTCGATGATGTGCCGGACATGTTGTCCTACTGTACCATTGGACAACACTTTGCAAGAGGTGGTGTACTGTTGATCAGTAAGCTGGAGAAGTGAGTCCTGCACCTGTCGGAAAAGTGTAACGATTGGTTCCCTTAAAAGCATAACATGGTTTGATCAGTTGTAAGTTGTTTCGATTAGCTGCCGGCGTTTCCTGAAGGGCGCCAGTAATTTTTTACGGTGAATGAATAGCAGCGCAACACAAGTGGCAAACACCAGGAGTGCGTATACAAATAACTGGCCGCCATCGTCCATTACTACAATGCCCAGGCTGGTGAGGTGGAAGAACAGCGCCCCGGCCATCAGTCCAACGGCGATCAGCGCACCAATACCGGTAGTTGCCGGAATAAGGATCAGCACCGCAGCGATCAGTTCCATGATGCCCGAACCAATCCGGCCCCAGGGTTCCATTCCTGTTTTTGAAAAAATATAGACCGACTCGGGCGATGCGGAAAATTTAAAAAATAGCGTCTGCAGCAGGATGACTGCCGGCAAGATGCGCAGGATCCAGAGTCCGGCAGCTTTCTGTTTATTGGTCATAACTGATATGTATAAATAATCGACATCTTATTCCTTGTCTTTGATTACAGGCCACTGCCTGTCGGCCTTTTCAATCAGTGCCGGCTGGTTTTTTTTCCACGCACGCTGTACCGGCTTATTGTAGTTGAAATAAAGTTTGTTCTCAACAATGGTCCAGGTTTCTACTTCAGTCGGTGCTTTATGACCCTCGGCTGTTCCGTATGCACAATAGCCGCCGTATTGGGGTGCATACTTTTCAGGGGCAGCAGCAAACAGGTTCCTGTTTTCGTTACTGGAAAATAACCATCGTACCCCATTCCATTCATGCGCAAGGCTATCGTAGCCCATTACCGGTTTGGAGAGCGTAAAAAATGCCACTACATCGTATCCCTTCAGCGCCCTGCCATCGGGGGCAAATACCGGGGATACCTGTGCGCGGGAATGGAAGCCCAACACAATGAGGAGCAGCGGCAAAAGCATTTTTTTCATAACATTTTTTTATTTGGTTAAAAGAATTTTTTCCAGTGGAGG
>SDZZ01000529.1 GCA_004173255.1 Chitinophagaceae bacterium
CATCCATGTTTTCAATCGCATCGTTGTGCTGTGAGCCAAACATCTTTGCCGCGGCAAATCCGGAACCGAATTCGATTCCCTTCACTGCCGGTATGGCAAAAACAATATGCGCCAGCTGGCTTTCAACCGAGTCGAAGAACGGTTCGCCCAGCCCGGCTGGTACCCCGTTAACCCGGCATTCGACTAACCCACCAACCGAATCTTTTGCGTCGATCGCCTTTTGCAGGCCGCGTTCAAGATCGCTGTCACCCCCGATTTCGATAACGGTGGCACTGACGGTAACGGAACCCATCAGCTTTTTAGCAATGGCCCCGGCGGCAACCAGCCCGGTGGTAAGCCTGGCGCTGAAATGCCCGCCGCCGCGATAATCTTCGTAACCCCCGTATTTCTGGTGGGCAACCATATCTGCATGTCCCGGCCGGGGAAAGCTGCGTTGTTTATCATAATCGCCGCTCCGGGTATTATTATTTTCAAAAAATATCATGATGGGCGCGCCGGTGGTACGGCCATTGAATACACCGCTTTTGAAAAACGGATAATCGGCTTCCTGCCGTGGGGTGGTTCCCTTTTGTTTGCCGCCTTTCCTCCTTTCAAGATCGGGCAACAGGTCATCGGGCGAAAGCTCCAGCCCGGCGGGACAGCCATCAATAACCACCCCAACGGATTCACCGTGTGATTCACCAAAAATCTCTACGCGGAATAAGCGGCCAAAACTGTTCATATTAATCTGATCTTGGTATCTGAGCTGAGGTTAACACCCATCTTTTCGAGGTCATTGAAAAAGTCGGGATATGATTTATTCACTGCTTCGGCATCATCGATCACTGTTTCACTGTCGGCCCGGAGGGCTGCAACGGCGCAGGCCATAGCGATACGATGGTCATGGTGCGACTCCACATCGGCGCCCTTTACCAGCTTACCCGGCCTGATGCGCATAATATCGCCATCCAGTTCGATGTCCACTCCCATCTTGTCAAATTCTTCCTGCAGTGTCAGCGCGCGATTGCTTTCTTTATGCGCCAGGCGGCTTACCCCTTTGATGCTGGTTGTTCCCTTGCAGTAGGAGGCCAGGGCAACCAGCGGGGGAAACAGGTCGGGACAATCTGTTGCATCAAAATTGAATCCGCGCATTTCGGTGGGAACAAGATGAATTCCTTTTGTGTCGGTAGCCATACCGGCATTGGCCATCATAAGGGCGTCGAGGATGCGACGGTCAGCCTGGGTAGAACTGATGTCCAGGCCGCGAACGGTAAGCGGTCCGGCAATAGCACCTGCCACCAGCAGGAATGCTGCGCCGCTCCAATCGCCTTCCACCGTATACACCACTTCGTCTGCCTGTTGCTGGGGAAACCCTGTTTTAAAAGTAAACTCGCGGTACTCATTGTTAACCGGCACCTGAAGGCCGAACCGCTGCATCACATCCAGCGTAAGATCGATATAGGGTTTACTGGTCAGCGAGTCGACAGTGATGGTAATGGATGGTTTACCTTCCACTTCTTCTTCCGTGGCCGACGCATACGCGAGCAGCAGGCCGGTGAGGAACTGCGAGCTGAGCGATCCATCCACCTTGATATCGAGCGGCCTCAGCGGACCTTTGATCTGCAGTGGAAGTTTGTTTTCATTACTGGTTATATCCACTCCCAGTTGCGGGAATACAAGATCGAAGAAATGCATGGGCCGGTTCACCAGCGAGCCTTCGCCGGTTACGATGATCCGCTGGAAACTGAGTGCAGCAAGGGGTGTGAACATGCGAATGCTGAGACCGCTTTCCCCGCAGAAAATTTCTTCCGATACCGGGCTGACGCCCTGGCTTTGCACCATGTAATCACCTTCATTACTGGTCACTGTTGCACCAAGATCCTGCATGATCTGCAGGGCTGCTTTATCATCGTTGCTGTGTCCCGGATTCTGGATCACCGTCTTGCCCTTCCGCAGCAGTGCTGCAGCGCAGGCGCGTTGCATGGAGCTTTTGGAGGCGGGTGCCTGGATGGCACCCTTCAGTCCGGATGGCTGGATCGTTACTTTCATTATAAATTATATTCCGGACGGTTAGTCCAGTGCTTGAATGATCTTTTCTAATTTTTTCAGCGGGATCGGCTGTACGGTGGCCCTGCCAATTTTTTCGAGCAACACGTAGTTCATTGCTTTCTTATCCCGTTTTTTGTCCATGGTCATCACATCAAAAACCTGCTTGCGATTGAAGTCGGCGTAGGTAGGCAGGCCGTACTGTCCGAGCAGGCTGGTGACCCGTTCTGTTTGTTTGAACCCGCTCAGTTCTTCCGAGATATGACAGGCGGCAGTCATCCCGATTGCAACTGCCTCACCGTGGGCTAATTCGTACTGCGTTTCTACCGCATGGCCGAGGGTATGTCCAAAATTGAGCAGCCGGCGATCGCCCTTTTCAAACTCGTCGCGCTGCACTACCCTTGTTTTGATCAGGGCGTTGCGGCGGATCAGTTCTGCCAGCAGTTTTTTGCTGCCCTTGTAATCGGCCACGGTATGGCTTTCCAGCTGCCTGAACATGGCCAGGTCGGTGATGCAGGCATGTTTGATTACTTCTGCAAAACCATTTACCCATTCGCTGTCGGGCAGGCTCGCAAGCAACGACACATCATGCAGGATAAATGAAGGCTGCCGGATGGTCCCGATCATGTTTTTGTAATCGCCCAGGTCCACCCCGTTTTTACCACCGATCGACGCATCTACCAGCGACAGGATACTGGTGGGAACAAAACCGAAACGGATGCCCCGCATGTATACCGATGCGGTATACCCGGTGATGTCGGTAATTACCCCGCCACCGATCCC
>SDZZ01000530.1 GCA_004173255.1 Chitinophagaceae bacterium
ATCAATAAAGGGGTGCTGGTTGCGGATAACAAACTGACCGAGTTGCACAAGACAACACCAGGCGGCCTGGTGGTTGCCGTTGAGTTTGACCAGCCCGTGCAGCAACAGTGGCTCGACCAGCTGAAGGAAGTCGCTGGCATTGAAAAGGTCAGCGATACCACTTACCGGTTTGCAGTGAGTGACGCTGCCTTTGTAAGGAAACAGTTGCAGGAAATGGCGCGGCTTCACGGGCTTGATATAGTAAGCCTGCAGACCGGCAACCACAGCCTTGAAGATGTATTCAGGAACCTGACTTCAAAATAAATGACTCCCGCACCGGGTTGCAGATAATCCCATCCCCGGCCGCTGTAAACCTATTGTTTTGTACATTTGGCAACTCTTACGTAAAAGGGGCTTCAGGAACAAAACCTGCCAACAAATTAAAAACAGAAAACTAAAGCATCGACCATGAGTTACATTTCCGAGATTTTCGCCAGACAGATATTAGACAGCCGCGGTAACCCTACCGTGGAAGTGGATGTATATACCGATGAGGGTGTCCTTGGCCGCGCAGCCGTTCCAAGTGGCGCCAGCACAGGTATCCACGAAGCAGTGGAGCTGCGTGATAATGACAAAAAGAAATATCTCGGGAAAGGTGTACTGAAAGCGGTGAAAAATGTCAATACCGTGATTGCGCCAGCCCTGCTGGGTTATGATGTATCGGACCAGACCGGCCTCGATGAAATGATGATTGAACTGGACGGTACGGAAAATAAAGGCAACCTCGGAGCCAACGCACTGCTTGCGGTAAGTATGGCTGCTGCGAAAGCGGCCGCTGAAGAGGCTTCCCTGCCGTTATACCGCTACATTGGTGGTACAAACGCCAAGACCCTTCCTATCCCGATGATGAATATCCTGAACGGCGGTGCACACGCAGATAACAAAATCGACTTCCAGGAGTTCATGATCATGCCGGTTGGTGCCACGTCGTTCAGCGAAGGCCTTCGTTGGGGTGTTGAAATTTTCCACGCACTCAAAACGGTATTGAAGAAAAAAGGCTTCAGCACCAACGTGGGTGATGAAGGTGGTTTTGCCCCGAATATCCAGTCAAACGAAGAAGCAATCGATACAGTAATGGAAGCCATCAACGCGTCGGGCTACAAGGCCGGTTCGCAGATCGTAATTGCCATGGATGCCGCTAACAGTGAACTGTGGGATGCTAAAAAGAAAAAATATGTTTTCCATAAAAGTGATGGCAAGTCACTCAGCAGCGACGAGCTGGTAAAATTCTGGGAAAAATGGGTGAAACAATACCCGATCGCCTCCATTGAAGATGGCATGGCCGAAGATGATTGGGCCGGATGGAAAAACCTCACCGACACCGTGGGCAGCAAGTGCCAGCTGGTTGGTGATGACCTGTTCGTTACGAATGTAACCCGTTTGCAGCGCGGTATCGATACATCTACCGCAAATGGCCTGCTGGTGAAAGTAAACCAGATCGGTACCATCACTGAAACAATCAATGCTGTTACCCTGGCCCAGCACAATGGTTACAATACCATCATGAGCCATCGCAGCGGCGAAACAGAAGACACGACAATTGCCGACCTTGCCGTTGCCCTCAATTGCGGACAGATCAAGACGGGCTCGGCTTCAAGGACGGACAGGATCGCAAAATATAACCAGCTGATCCGCATCGAAGAACAACTCGGTGCCAGTGCCTTCTATCCAACAGGCAAGATCAAGTTCGGAAAATAAGTAAGCTTATATGCGGCTGGCAACCTGGAAATTGTATATTTTTAGTTGCCGGCCGCATTCTTTTAACGCCTCACAATGAAATTATTCAGTCATATACCAGCGTGGTTACGCAACAAATACCTCATCGCACTGGGTGTTTTTGCAGCCATTATGCTGTTTTTTGACAAAAATGATATTTTCACCCAGCGCGAGCGGAAAAGCCAGCTGGAAGACCTTCAGACAAGCAAACAATACTATACAGACCGGATTTCCTCAGAACGTAAAGAATTACAACAACTTAAGTCCAATCCCGGAACACTGGAAAAGTACGCCAGGGAAAAATACCTGATGAAAAAAGACGACGAGGACCTCTTTATTGTACCGGAAAACCCCGTAAAGGCCAATAATTAGGTTAAACGGAACAATAAGCCAGAACGACACCCGTTTAAGAACCGGACATTTTCACTGGACAGATTTTTTTTGGATATTAATGGTTTGCTAATGACAAAATTTACTCCTGAGGAGCTGCTACAGTATCTGTATGCAGAAAGCTCCCCCGCACAGGTAAGTGCAATAAGAAAAGCATTACAGGAAGACTGGACACTCCGCGAGAAACTCGCCGTGCTCAGTGCATCGATGGAGCGCCTGGAAGTTATCCAGGAATCACCAAGGACAGAAGTTGTCCTGAACATCCTGAACTACGCAAGGATGCGCTCCGGGGAAGTGGTTGAGTAACCCTTCTCCCGTTCCGGGTATACCACCCTTGATACCCGGTAATAATTCACGTTCCGAATCCCGTTGAAGGCGATTAATTTCGTGCGGTCATGACAAAGAAAGACCGATACGAATTCGTCATTCATTATTTCCAGCAGCACGTACCCGAGGCTGAAACGGAACTTATTTATGATAATCCCTACCAGCTCCTGGTGGCCGTTATCCTTTCTGCCCAATGCACCGACAAACGAGTTAACCTTACCACGCCTGCCATCTTCGGAAAATTCCCAGATGTGGAATCGCTGAGCCACTCCAGCGAAGCCGAACTGTTTCCTTACATCCGCAGCATTTCTTACCCTAACAATAAAACAAAACACC
>SDZZ01000531.1 GCA_004173255.1 Chitinophagaceae bacterium
CTTTTATATGAAAATGATCCAGCAGCAGTTCAGTCTCCGTGCAAAACGTCGCGGGTTCCATCTCGTTACCGGTGAAGTGCTCGACGCAGTGCCACAACTGAAAGAAATAAAAACAGGCATTTGCCAGGTGTTTATCCGCCATACTTCCGCCTCCCTCACGATCAATGAAAATGCAGACCCGACCGTGAGGCAGGATTTCGAAATGTATTTCAACAAAGTTGCTCCGGAAAACGATCAGGACTATGTACATACGGATGAAGGCCCGGATGATATGCCTGCGCATCTCAAAGCGGCGCTGCTTGGGTCTTCCGTCACTATCCCCATTTCCAACGGCCGCCTGGCACTGGGTACCTGGCAAGGTATTTACCTGTGCGAGCACCGCAACCATGGCGGCGAACGGAAGATAGTAGTCACTGCATGGGGGGAGTGAGCCCGGTGGAGAAGCAGCAACAGCGCGAAGTGCATTACGAGGTGAAAATAAAAGTTCTGGTTGCATTGGATAGTATACATGTGAGGCATTGGGTAAAAAAAAAGTCCCCCGCAGGAGGACTTTATCAGTATACGTTAACCACCGGTCATGGTGATGATTCAACAGTCATTATCTCAGGAACAGCAGCTCGCGGTATTTCGGCAGGTACCATTCCTTATCATCGACCATCAGTTCCAGCTTGTCCACATGATACCGCAGGTCGTCAAAAAACCGGTCCTTGATCTGGCTCTGGTAAGCAATGGCCTTGGTACGGGTATCTTCGATGGCATTGCAGATCTTCCGTTCCTCGATCATTTTCTCTACCAGTTCGCTGGCCTTATTGATATGCTCGGAAATTTTTGAGACAATGCGTTTCTGGTTGGCATAATGTGATTCATCCAGTCCGGCATCCTGCAGTCCCCTGATATTGGAGATCAGCAGGTTCAGGTAACGGATAGCAGGCGGCAGTATATAACCGGTTGCCAGCTCGCCCATCATGCGGCTTTCAATCTGTACTTTCTTGATATATTTTTCCAGCTCAATTTCGTGACGCGCTTCCAGTTCGGAATGGGAATAAATGCCGTTGTCTTCGAATAACTGTTTGGCCTTTTCAGTGACCATGGCATCGAGTGCCAGCGGCGTGGTTTTCAGGTTGGGCAATCCGCGTTTCTCTGCTTCCTTCTCCCATGCAGCACTGTATCCATCACCTTCGAACAGTACTTTTTCACTGCTGACAATATATTCCCTGATCACGTGCATCAGGGCAATCTCTTTCTTCTCGCCTTTTTCCATCAGCGCGTCCACTTCTTTTTTGAAGTTGCGCAGCGTATCAGCCATAATGGTGTTCAGGATCGTCATCGGGTTGGCGCAATTGGCCGATGAACCAACCGCCCGGAATTCAAATTTATTTCCGGTAAATGCAAAAGGTGAAGTGCGGTTGCGGTCGGTGTTATCCATCAGCAGTTCAGGAATGCTTTTGTGGATATCGATCTTCAGCATGCTTTCATCCTGTTCGTCAAACTTGGAACCCACCCGCTCCTTTACATCTTCCAGTACCTTGGTCAGGTACTGACCAATGAAAACGGAAATGATTGCCGGTGGTGCCTCGTTTGCCCCGAGGCGATGGTCGTTTGGTGCCGATGCGATCGATGAACGCATCAGGTCCGCATGATCATGCACCGCCTTGATGGTATTCACAAAGAAGGTCAGGAACATCAGGTTGGTCTTTGGCGTTTTGCCCGGCTGAAGCAGGTTGACCCCCGTGTCGGTGGCCATGCTCCAGTTATTGTGTTTACCACTTCCGTTAATACCGGCAAACGGTTTTTCATGCAGCAGTACACGTAATTTATGCCGCGTTGCAACCCGTGCCATCACATCCATCAGCAGGGTGTTATGGTCTACTGCCAGGTTGATCTCTTCAAAAATAGGCGCACACTCAAATTGAGCAGGTGCCACTTCATTGTGACGGGTACGCAGCGGAATTCCGAGGCGGTAAGACTCTTCCTCGAATTCACGCATGAACGTGTAGATGCGTTCGGGAATAGAGCCAAAGTAGTGGTCTTCCAGCTGCTGGTTCTTGGCCGAGTTATGCCCGTATACAGTACGGCCACACATCAGCAGGTCGGGCCGCGCATTAAACATGGCCTCGTCCACCACAAAATATTCCTGTTCCCACCCGAGAGTGGCACTCACCTTCGATACATTCTTGTCGAAATAATTACATACATCAACCGCCGCCTTGTTCAGGGCTTCCACAGCTTTCAGCAGCGGGGCTTTATAGTCGAGCGATTCACCGGTATACGAAACAAAAATGGTCGGGATGCAAAGTGTTTTACCAGCGCCGATATCCATGATAAAGGGTGGTGAGGAGGGATCCCAGGCGGTATACCCGCGTGCCTCAAAAGTGGCGCGCAGTCCGCCACTGGGAAAAGATGATGCATCGGGTTCCTGCTGGATCAGTGCATCGCCTTCAAACTCTTCAATGGGGGTGCCATCGCTTTTAAGGGTAAAAAACGAATCATGTTTTTCGGCAGTGGTACCCGTGAGGGGCTGGAACCAGTGCGTGTAGTGCGTTACGCCTTTTGCTTCAGCCCAGGCACGGATCCCGTTGGCAATCTGGTTGGCGACAGCACGCTGTATCTTTTGACCGGCCCTGATGGAAGATGTCAGGCTTTTGAATGCCTCATCACTCAGCACCTGGCGGGCCTTTTTTAAATCAAATACATTCTCCCCGAAGATGGCAGTAATTTTTGCAGTGCCGGTAATTGGTTCAACAGGATCTTTTCCAAGGTTGTTAAGGGCATTAAATCGTAATGACATTCGCGCGTTGTTTT
>SDZZ01000532.1 GCA_004173255.1 Chitinophagaceae bacterium
GGTTGCGTATCGTGATTGTCAACCACGGTAACAGCAAGGTCCGGACGCGCCTGCACCAGGCTTTCGTCAAGGATTCTGGTCAGGTCATAATCCTTACCCACCGTAGAGGCATGATGAAAATTATGGTGCAGGGACGAATCGAACAGGCTCATGCGGTTGCCCGTCACGTCGATATATTTCAATAACAGCGGCAGTTCACCCGGTGCCCAATATTCACCCACGGCAAACAGGTCGCCTTTGATGGAGCGCATATGGTCGAGCCACTCGTTAAAAAATTTCGGCGACATATGTTTTACTGCATCGAGCCTGAACCCGCTTGGTGATGTTTCGTTCAGGAACCATTCGCCCCATTTTTTCAGCTCCTCACGAACAGCCGGATTTCGGAATTCAACATCGGCAAACATCAGGTAATCGTAATTCCCTTTTTCTGAATCGATCACATCTTCCCAGTCGTCTCCCCATTCATTGATGATACTGAAAATTGCGGTTTCATTGAGGTTGGATGCGAAGTCAACCCCGCTGAAGCAGGTGTGGTTCCATACGAAATCGGAATATTTTCCTGCTCGTCCGGGGAAGGTAAATTTTGTGTATGCTTCAATGTCAAAAGGGTCACTGGTAAATTCGTTCCGGTTCTCCGGATCAACGCGGCGCACACTGATAAGTTCGAGTTCATCGGCGCCTCCTTTATGGTTAAATACAATGTCTGCGTAAACCTGGATGCCTCTTTCCTGAAGTGCTTTGGATGCTTTTAAGTATTCTTCTTTTGTACCGTATTTGGTGCGGACCGATCCTTTCTGGTCAAACTCGCCAAGATCCCACAGGTCGTAAGTATCATATCCCGGTGAATCAGCCCCGTCCTTTGCTTTGTATGCTGGCGGAAGCCAGACTGAATTAACGCCAAGGCTTTTCAGGTAGTCGGCCGATTCCGCTGCGTGGTTCCATAACGATCCATCGGCAGGGATATACCAATGGAAAAATTGTAACATCGTACCGTTTGTCATGTATTATTCGGGTTGTGGTGATTTATCTACAGTCAATTATGCAGCGCTTGTATGCAAAAAGCGTGCGGAATGCCGGGGCGGGATGGCGCACGCTTCCCGTTATAAAATGTAGTAGGATTGTGCTACCGGCGCGGGAGGCAGCTCCTCATCGTCCAGCAGTTGGCGGATATTCGTCTCAATTGTATTGGCAATGGAGGTGACCGGGGTGTCGGTAGGCAGGTTCCGGAACGGGTCCTGGAGCAGGGTTGCCGATTTTTCCAGCAGGAAAAAAGTGGAAGAGATCACCAGCAGCAAGGGTATCTCAAAATAAGTTTCTACGTCCCGCAAGGCAATAGACAGGCAGATGACAAATACATAGATGAAGAAGTGGAGGAAAATGCGATAGGTGACCGGGAACACCGTGTTGTTGATCCGCTCAGCCATGCCCATCGAGTCGGTCAGCCTGACCACCGTGCTATTCACCTGTATCTGGTGGAAGGTTTCCATCTGCTGCTGTGCATGCAGTTGGTGCAGGTCTTCATTGTGCCGGCGGAGAAGCGCCAGTGGTACGTGTTTCGCAGTTTCCAGTTTTTGAAGTTCATCTTCGCTGAGCAGCCGTTCAAAGTTAACTATGGGGTCCAGTTTTCGAAGCGACCTGCCCAAGGCATATGCCCAGGCTGCCTGTCGCAGACCGATCCGCCGGATTGTTGTTTCGTTGCCTGGCTGGCAGAACTGTTGCAATTGCAGCACCAGCGTCCGGCTGTCGTTAACGATGGAGCCCCATACTTTACGTGCTTCCCACCAGCGGTCATAGGCCTGGCCGAGTTTAAACGACAGCAGTACGGAGATAGCTGTTCCGAGAAATACCGGGATGGAAATGGACATCAGCGGTATACTTTGCCTGAAATATTTGGTGAGGTAAAACACAACTACGCCAATTACCAGAACCAGGGCGAGTTCGGAGCGGATAGAGCGGGTGATGTATCGGAAGGGGATGGGGCGGTCGAGTAGCATGGAAACGTAAAGGCAAAAACTGTGCGCAAGCATCCGGTATCGTCAACCGGGCACAAAACGGGGAATTGGTGCTACGGCTTTCACTGGCTGGAGCACGTGATGAACACGGGCCGATGCGGCAAACGCCGTTAAGCCAGGGGGGAGAGCATTTAACGTAACAGACCTGCCAGTCGTTCCTGATGGGAAATTATGACCTTTCCTTTTTCGATACGGATTAACCCTTCTTCCTTAAAGTCGGCCAGTGTCCGGATCAGCGACTCCGTTGCGGTGCCCACGTACTGGGCTATTTCTTCCCTTGAAATTTCAAGAATGGCAGTATTGTTCCCGTGGGAAAATTTTCCTGCAATGTCAACCAGGGCGGCTGCAATCCGCTTCCGAAGCGAGCTATAGGCAAGTCCGAGCAGTCGCTCTTCTTTTTCCTTCACATTCCTCGCAATCAGGTGGACAAATTTTGCGGAGATGCCTGGATCGTTGTACAGCAACTTCAGGAAGTGTTCTTTCGGTACCTGGATGATTTCCGCATCTTCCAGTATGGTTGCCGTTTCCGTGTAACTGCTGTCTTCGATCAGTGAAGTGTAACCGATAAAATCACCCGGTCCGGAAATATCGGTGATGTATTCCTTCCCATCTTCATGGCTGCGGGTCGTCTTGACTTTTCCGCTCGCGATATAAAAAAGATAACGTGGTTTACGACCTTCACTGTAAATGTTTTGTTTCCTGCGAAAGCTGGCGGCATCCAGCACCGCGGAGGCTGAGCGCCCGCCCGCCACGGCGTTCACGTCTTCAAGGAACTGCGCAAAGCCGTCGG
>SDZZ01000533.1 GCA_004173255.1 Chitinophagaceae bacterium
GCCACATCTTTTCCGGGCATGGACCGGCCTTTTATAATAATCCGTGCAGGCATCCGGCGGGTCTGCAATCCCTCCCCGTTCCGGTCGACCCTCGTCTGTACAAATATTTCGCGCTTCAGGTTATCAAGAATCATCGATGACACCTGCGAATAGATCACACTGTAGGCATTATTAAGGAGCGTGCGTTGTTCATCGGTAAACTTTATTTCCCACGATGCCTCCAGTGCCCGGATATTGGCATTGGTTACTTCCTCGTAAGTGGAAAGGATAAATTTGCGCCGGATGTATCCGCTGTCCCGGTCAAGGATGTGGGCATTGGTGACAATGAATCCGTCGCCCGTTACAAAAAAACCGGTGCCCGAAGAAACGATCCGGTGCTGTTGCCCCAGGTACTGGCTGGTGCGGGAAAAAAACCGGAACGGATTCTGGTAAAGCGCTTTCACCACCATGTCCAGTTTTTCCTCGGCCGAAAACATACTGCCCGACGTATCCAGTTTACGTACCGAATCCACCAGGCGGTTGAATTTCCGGTCGTCCATCTCCACCTTGTTTACATACACGGTTGCAGAAAAAACACTCTGCACCATCACTACGCCCGGCGAGTTGCTGGCATAAGCCTGCTCGGCACTGATCACCTGCGCGGTCATGCTGCTGGCCAGTCCGCCCATCAACCCCACCACCATCCATAAACGAATCCTTTCCATTTTACCCGGCATAACATTCAAAATACTAAATCCTTTGCATACAATATCCCGCAGGACGTTCACCCCCGCAAGATAAATCAACACGGCCTGTTAATTCTTGCGGGCATTGCTTAAATGCGGCACCAGAACCCATCACAGGCATGATTTTTTAGCTAACTTTCAAAAAAAACGATGCGTGTTCCGGTCCTTGTTTCGTGTATGATGCTGGTACTTTCGGCCTGTGATAAAAAAGAGGTGGATCCCACGCCAGACACGGCTGCCATGACCCAGCTCAACGTGCCTTATGGCGGTGACCCGAAGCTGAAAATGGACCTGTACCTGCCAGCTGGCCGCAGTGAAGATTCCACCCGCGTAATCATTCTGATCCATGGCGGGGGCTGGGCCGACGGGGACAAGGCTGACTTCACCCCGTACGTAACCGTACTGCAGCAGCAGTTTCCGGATTATGCCATCTTCAATATCAACTACCGGCTGGCCGCACCGGGCGTTAACCTTTTTCCGACACAGGAGGGCGATGTGCAGTTTGCCATCGATTACATTTACGCCAACCGGTCAACCTATAAGATCTCCGGCAACTTTGTCTTCCTTGGAGCCAGTGCAGGCGCGCATCTTGCGCTGCTGCAGGGCTACAAACATACCAGCACCGTAAAGCCCACTGCCATCATCGACCTGTTTGGCCCAACGGACCTGACCAGTCTTTACAATTCTTCCCCGCTGGCAGCAATTGCCCTTACACAATTGCTGGCAACCACGCCCGCCGCCAGTCCCGGGGCATACGAACAAAGCAGCCCGCTCTTTTTCATCAATTCATCGAGTCCACCCACCCTTATTTTCCAGGGCGGAAGGGACCAGGTGGTACCACCGGTACAATCCGAAATGCTGAAGGCCAAACTGGACACAGCCGGTGTGCCGAACCAGTATGTTTTGTACCCGACCGAAGCACACGGATGGGAAGGGGCCAACCTGGCCGACACTTTCATTAAAGTTGCAGCCTTCCTGCGAGCGCATCCGTAACTGATTTGCGGTAATTACACATGGATGTATTATATTGGGCAGAACGGTTGCTCTCACATCAAAAATGTGAAGCAATTTTTTTATGTCCCTAATTAACTGCTATGACTGGTCAGAAACTTTTCGAGGATTACAGAACGTATGCGGGCACCTGGGACGAAATGGTGGGTAATGAAAATATCAGGTCCCAGTACTCCCAGGTCTTCAAGGATATCCGGCAGCTGCCGGTCGACCTGCTGCTGCAGAAAGACAAACTGGCGAGTGAGCTGTTCATGAACCAGGGCATCACCTTTACCGTGTACAGCGATGATGCAGGTATTGAAAAGATTTTCCCCTTTGACATTATTCCCCGCATACTGACCGGCGCCGAATGGGACCATATCCAGAAAGGCATCACCCAGCGACTGAAGGCACTGAACCTGTTCCTGAAAGACATTTACTCCGACCAGCAGATCCTGCGTGACAAGGTGATCCCGGCCGAACTGATCGCCACCTGCGCACATTATACCCGCGAAGTGTTTGGGGTAAAAGTACCGCACGACCTGTATGTGCACGTATCAGGTATTGACCTCATCCGCAGCCAGGACGGCACGTTTTATATCCTGGAAGATAACCTGCGTACGCCATCAGGTGTGTCCTACATGATGGAAAACCGCGAAGTAACCAAACGCATCTTCCCGGGCATGCTCACCGACAGCAAGGTGCGCATGATCAATAACTATCCTTTATTATTACATGATATCCTGAACAGCCTGTCGCCCCAGCAGATCAGCAATCCCAATATTGTACTGCTGACACCGGGCGTGTTCAATTCCGCCTATTTTGAACATACTTTCCTTGCCCGGCAAATGGGTATTCCACTGGTGGAAGGACGTGACCTGCTGGTCGACAACCACAAAGTGTTTATGAAAACTACGGCCGGCCTGCAGCAGGTGCATGTGATTTACCGCAGATTGGACGACGACTACCTGGACCCGCTGGTTTTCCGGCCCGACAGTGCATTGGGTGTACCCGGACTGATGAGCGCCTACCGGAAAGGCAATGTGGCTATTGTAAATGCGGTGGGCAATGGCGTGGCGGAT
>SDZZ01000534.1 GCA_004173255.1 Chitinophagaceae bacterium
ACTTTATTTTTGCATAAAACGGAAGAAGGTTTCGTAATCTGTATTGTTACCGCTCCATTTCAGCAGTGATGTCTGGAAAGGACGTGTTTTGAATAAAGGATAGATGGTTGGCTGAAGGAAGCTGACATAACCTGATTTAGGTTCGGCATCGCCCCAGCTTTCGAGATAATGCGGGGTAGGAAGGATAAAGTTGCAAAGACCGGTGGTCTCATCCATCTTTTCAGAGAAGGCCACGCTTACTTTTACTTTCTTCAGTGCCGCAGTGAATTTCGCAGCATCATAATAGGTATACGCAGGGTTGGCTCCGTAAACCAGCAGTGCGCCGATTTGTCCGCCTTCCATTTGCGCCACCAGGTCGGTCAGGTCTTTATCGATCCCGGCGCGGTAGTTCGAACTGACCGCCCAGTTGATAGTAGTACCATTTGATCCGATTGCGTTGTTGATCGCATTCACGATCAGCTGCACGTTCACATCATTACTTCCTGAAATCACCAGCGATGCGCCGGTATTGGCTTTCAGGCTGGCGATCACCTTCGTGATCCCTGCTTTCAGTTTAGCATCGGCCAGGGCTGGTGCAGAAACCGAACCATCGATACCCGCCAGGATTGCCAGTGCAACAGCACCGGTTTCAGACGGACGATGGGTAAAACGTTCGTCGGCACTTGCACCGGTTGTGCTCAGGTGACCTTCAAACTGGTAGTGTTTGCTCATGGTCGGGTTGCGCTCGTCGATCTTGCGACCCTTTCCATAACCCACAGCATTTTCCACTGTGTTCATCCATGAACCGAGGAAATCTGCATCGAGGCTCACAATTACTTTCGCAGCTTCGAAGTTGTAAGTAGGCAGTTTGCGGCCAAAACCACTGGCCTCGTTGGCAAGCAGCATACCGCTATAAGAAACCGCATCGGCCACTACATGGCGACCGCCGGGATACTTCGCTAAAAATTCAGAAACAATTTGCAGGGTGGAAGGGGAGTTGATGGTGCTGGTGAGCAGGACCACAGGGCGACCGCCCAGTCCGGCCATTGCTGCCGCAACCATTTTATCTGCTTCCTCATAACCAGGGATCTCTGCATAAGCATTGCCCTTCCATTGTTTCGGGTGCGTAATGCGGTTGGTATCATATAGGTCGAGTACGGAAGCCTGTGAGCGGGCCGACGTTCCCCCTTTTGTGAAGGAGGATAGCGTATTGCCTTCGATCTTGATCGGGCGGCCATCGCGGACTTTTGCTACAACAGGTATTACATCACCATCCTGTACATAAGTGGTGGCATAGTATTTTGCCTCGCCGGGAATAAGGTTTTCCGGTTTGTTGCCAAACGGGATCACCTTCCTTTCCGGGATCTTACAACCCGCTGCCAGTGCGGCCGCGGCAGTGCTGAAGCCGAGATATTTGAGGAAGTCCCTTCTTGGAGATTTCGCATCGGCCAGTTTCCCGCTGTCGAATCCTTCGAACGGTAATTCCTCCTGGAACTCGTCCGCCGATTTCTTCTGGGCGTTCTCCCGGTCTGTAACTTCTCCGAAACCCTGCCAGTACTTGTTTTGGCTCATTTATTTCAATTTGAAAATTTGAAAATCCATGATCGGCGCCTGATGGCCTGCCGATTTGTTATGCAATTAATAGTGGCATTTCTGGCATTCCAGTCCACCGATATCTTTCACCGTTACACTATCCATCTTGCCACTTTTGATATCATTGTGGAACTTCTCGTAGATGCTGTAGAACTTGTTGCCACCGGTGCTGTCCACGTTGAAATTCACTTTCGTGTTGCGGTGACAGTTGATACACCATCCCATGCTCAGTTCCGATGCCTGGTGCACTTCATCCATCTGGGTAATTTCACCATGACAGGTCTGGCATTGTACATTACCTGCATTCACGTGCTGCGCGTGGCTGAAAAACACGTGGTCAGGCATATTGTGGATTTTAACCCACTCGATCGGTTTTGCTTTTGATGGATCCCAGTCGTTCGGTTTCTTTGGATCGAAACCGGCATACTGGTACAATTTATTGATCTCCGCAGTACCATTCACTTCGGTTCCATCTTCACGGAACAGCTGTGGCCCTTTCACATACTCATTAATGTTCTTGTGGCAGTTCATACAAACATTCACCGAAGGAACCGCGGCAGCCTTGCTTTCCCAGGCATTACCATGACAATAAAGGCAGTTGATCTGGTTGATACCCGCATGCACCTTGTGTGAATAAAAGATCGGCTGCACCGGCTCATAGCCTTTCTGGCGGCCGGCACCAATGGCGCCCTGCGCAAAGAAATATCCGGAAACAGCGAAGAAGAGGATCGCCACCATGGCGATATAAACTTTATTACGGTAGAAAGGGATCGGCTCAGGACGCTCGATACCTTCCGCATCGTCCGATAATTTTTTGAGGTTGCTGTTGATCCCCATGAGGATCAGCGCAATGATGGCAAGGATCAGGGAGATAATACCGAAGATAACAGCGTTCTGGTTAGAGGGGGCCTCCTTGGGGGCAGGTTCCCCGGTTTTACCACCACCTTGTGTATCAGGTAACCCGTTGATATATCCCACAATTGCGTCCACATCCTTGAGCGTAATGGTCGGGAAGGCAGTCATCATCGATCCGTACGTAGCCTTCAACCCCTGGGTGTAGGCGTCAGTTGCCATATATGCAGCCGGATTGTTGATCCATTTGACCAGCTCTTTATGATCTGCCCATTTATGCCGCGCCTCGAGACCTTTTAAGGCCGGACCAGTTCCCGCTTTGTAAGGATTATGACAGCTGGCGCAATTTGCCTGAAATAACGCT
>SDZZ01000535.1 GCA_004173255.1 Chitinophagaceae bacterium
GCAGCAAAAAACCCTTCGCTGGCATTATACATTTCGAGGTAATTGATCTTTTTGCCGATCAGGCGATCAAACTGTTCTTTATACGGGGTAAATGAAACACCACCATGCATGTATAACTCAAGTGATGGCCACACCTCACTCATTGTTTTTTTACCGGTGATTTCGAGGATGCGTTTGAACAGTACTAATGTCCACGTGGGTACACCGGAGATCGATGTTACATTTTCCTTAATAGTATTCTGCGCAAGCATTTCGATCTTGCTTTCCCATTCATCCATCAATGCAATGCTGAGATCGGGAGTCCTTAACCAATGACCCCAGAACGGGGTGTTCTGCAACAGCACCGCACTCAGGTCACCATACTGCGCTTCGCCATTCATCGGATTGATATTGTGACTGCCCCCGAGTACCAGGCCTTTGCCCGTCAGCAAGGCCGAGTCGGGGTTAAACTGGTAGTACATGGTCAGTACATCCTTGGCGGCTTTGAAGTGGCAGTCCTCCAGGCTTTCATCACTGATAGGAATGAACTTACTTTTTTCGCTGGTGGTACCACTGCTTTTGGCGAACCAGAATACCGGCGTATTCCAGAGCACGTTTTGCTCGCCGTGCATGATACGTTCTATATAAGGCTTGAGATCTTCGTACTCGTGAATTGGCACGGCCTGTTTGAACGACTTGATGTTGAAGAGCTCGTTGAATCCGTGTTTGCGGCCGAACTCAGTGTACTGGGCAGAGGTAACCAGGTCCTGTAAAACTTCCCGCTGGGCATCGACCGGATGGTGTTTCCAGGCGTCGATCCGCCAGAGACGCATGCGGGCGAGGGAGGAAATGGCAGGACTGAGTAAGCTCATAGTTGTCGCAAAGTAAAAGAATAACGGGGAAAAAATGCAGATTGTCATCTTGCAAGGGTCTGCGTTGGGTGGCTTAACGTAGCATGACACCTCATTGAAGCGTGGCGCTGGCAGATCCCTACGGGATGACAAAGGGCACCCGGTGAAGTTGCTTGGAGCATGACAAAGGGAACATGATTAAGTCGCTTCCAGCATGCCAAACATCCTATGACCCCGCGGCCTGCATTGCGTCACGGTCGGCCTGGTTCTTCCGCGCTTCATCGTGTAACCAATCCTTCCGTTTCAATTCGAAGTCGCGGCCCAGGTATAATTTCTTTACCTGTTCGTCTGTTGCCAGTTCTTCCGCAGTGCCTTCCTTGAAGATCTTGCCTTCAATCAGCAGGTAGGCGCGATCGCAGATGGAGAGGGTTTCGGTTACGTTATGGTCCGTAATCAGGATGCCGATGTTTTTATATTTCAGTTTCGCAACGATCGACTGGATATCTTCCACGGCAATGGGGTCAATCCCTGCAAAAGGTTCATCGAGCAGGATAAATTTGGGATCAACGGCGAGTGCCCGGGCAATCTCGGTCCGCCGGCGTTCACCCCCGCTCAATACATCACCGTTGCTTTTACGAACGTGATGCAGGCGGAACTCATCGAGCAGTGACTCCAGTTTTTCCCGCTGTTCAGCCCGGCTGAGTTTGGTCATTTCCAGCACGGCCTTGATATTGTCTTCCACCGTCAGCTTCCGGAAAATGGAGGCCTCCTGTGGCAGGTACCCGATTCCCATCTTGGCGCGTTTATACATCGGCAGGCTGGTGATCTCCTTGTCCTCGAGGAACACAGATCCCGAATCGGGCCTGATCAGCCCGGTCACCTGGTAAAAGGAAGTCGTTTTGCCTGCACCGTTTGGTCCCAGCAACCCGACGATTTCGCCCTGTTGTACATTGAACGATACATGGTTTACAACCGTACGCTGGCCGTACTTCTTCACCAGGTCATTTGCTCTGATAGTGATTGCCATAGTCCACAAAATTAAGCTTTGGAACGGGATTACGACCCCCTCCAATAACTTTAGCGTTTCTGTTTGATATAAGCGTTTCTGTATTAGCTTTGCCCCCCAGCGAAACGCCCGGCCACCCTTCAACGGGCCGGCACATTAAACCAAACAGCGGATGAAAGTTATTGATCATATCAACCAGGCAAAAGGCACACTGGTCTCTTTTGAAGTATTACCACCCCTTAAAGGCAAGGGTATCGAGGCATTGTACAAACACCTTGATCCGCTGATGGAATTCAAGCCCGCTTTTATCAATGTGACCTACCACCGGAGCGAACATGTGTACAAGAAAAAGGCCGACGGGAATTTTGAAAAAGTAATCGTGCGCAAACGCCCTGGTACGGAAAGTATCTGCGCGGCCATCATGAATAAATATGACGTGGACACGGTACCCCACCTGATCTGTGGCGGCTTCAGCGTGAATGATACAGAAGATGCATTGCTAAACCTGCAATACCTTGGCATTGATAACGTGCTGGTGCTGCGTGGCGATGCGGCCAAAAATGAAACGACTTTTGAACCGGAACCGGGTGGGCATAAATTTGCGAGTGACCTGCTGCGCCAGGTGGTGAACCTGAATGCCGGTGTTTACCTGGAAGAAGACCTGAAGGCGACCAATAAAACCACTTTCTGTATCGGCGTTGCCGGTTACCCCGAGAAACATTTTGAGGCACCAAACATGAAGGCCGATCTTTCTTACCTGAAAGCAAAAGTGGATGGCGGGGCTGACTATATTGTAACGCAGATGTTTTTCGATAACGAAAAATATTACTCGTTTGTCAGGGATTGCCGCGAGGCGGGCATCAATGTGCCGATAATACCGGGACTGAAACCGATCTATAACCGCAAGCAGCTGAACATGCTGCCAAAGACGTTCCATATTGA
>SDZZ01000536.1 GCA_004173255.1 Chitinophagaceae bacterium
GCCCGCTGCCAGTTCCGCCGAATACTTTAAACCCGATTTTTTATGAAAACACTACTCTTAATTACAGGGCTCTTTCTTGCAGGCTGCCCTGTTTTCGCTCAAATTTACGTGGACCCTATAACAGCGGGAGCTATGGCGGCCCACTCAGGCGTCATCAATGGACAGCTCAATAAGACCAATGATAACTTGACCCTGATCCAACGCGGGCAGCTTGCAGTTACCGGTCAACTGATGATCGTAAACGATTTGCAGCAGCAGATCTACCGCGGTCTGAGCGAGGTATCCGGCGCCGTCCGCTCGTTGCTGGCTATTCAGGATATTGCCGAGATCAGCGTAGATATCGTAGCCGATGTAAACAAGGCCGTATCCCTTGCTCAAAGCAACCCCGCACTATTGCTTTTTGCCGAAGGTGGTGCCCGTGAATTCAGGCGCAGGGGGACGGCCCTGGCTGCCGAAGTCAGTTCCTTTGTATTGCAGGGAGGTGTAAAAAACCTTATGGATTCCGGGGAACGGGCCAAACTGCTGAACCGGATCAGGACCGAACTGATGATCCTGCGCGGTGTGGCCTACGGTATGCAACGCACCATGTACTGGGCAAAGCAGCGGGGTATCCTCAATTCCCTGAACCCCTATGCGGGCTATATCAATATTGATAGGCAGATCGCCGATGATATAATCAGAAACGCCAAATACCTGAAACAATGAAAGGAACGATCACCCTAATATGCCTGCTTTTCGGACTACTGCAAAATGCCTTTTGCCAGCTGAACGTGCAACTGATCCACCAACTGGTATCCGAAAGCAAAAGCGAGCACAGCAGGCAGGATGAAGCAAAAAATAAACAAGCCGTTACCTCGGCCAATGAGGAAGTCAACAAAACACAGATGAGCAAGCTAAAGACAAAGTACAGGGAACTGCAAAAACGTTTTCATACCGTAGGGCTGGCCATTGACGCCACACAGATCGGACTGGAAGCCAGCCCTATTGTTTCGGAGATCATCCGGCAGCAGGGCATCATTTACCAGTTGGCCAGTGATAACCCCATCCTCATTGCGCTTGCTTTTCAGACCGAAAAAGACCTGGCTGGCCGCGCAAGAATGCTGGCGAACTATATCGCGGGCCTTGCCCTTAGCATCGGCGACATTAACCAGATGAAGGCCAGTGATCGCAAGATATTATTTTCTCATGCCTTGACAGAGCTCCGGCTGATCGAGGGCGCCAGTAAAGGACTGGCCGTTTCTATGTTGCAGGCAACCTATAAGTGCTCACTAAGCCCGTTCGCTGATTTTGTAAACCAGGACAAGCGGCTTGTCGATGCCATTATACGCAATGCCGCCATCCTTAAAAACCCATAGCCCATGAGGTACCTAATATTTATCACCGGCCTTTTACTATTTTTCCGGGCAGGGAGCATAAAGGCGCAGACGATCGTATTCGATCCCGGCCATTTTGCAATCGTTAACGAAAACGGAGGAGTACGCCTGGCAGCCGAGAATACCCATAACAACTACCTGAACACTATCCGCAACCGGCTGGAGGACATTAACTTGAACATCAGCTCGGTGGTCATGGTGCAGACACTGATCCATAATTCCCTTACCCAGGTCAACCACGCGCTGAAAAGTGGGATCGCCGCTACTCAGGTCGTTCAGATCAGTTCTGAGATCGTCCGGGAAAGCAATGCTATGATAGCTATCGCAAGCTCCGAACCTTACCTGCTACTGTTCGCCGAAGATGTGGCCCGGCAGATGAAGTCACGCGGGATCAACCTGGTCAGCGAAGTGTCGACCTTTGTACTCAAAGAAGGCAGTAACATACTGATGGATTATGAGAAAAGGGATGCGCTGTTGCGCAAGGTCATCTTAGAGCTGAAAGTCATGCGGGCACTGTGCTACAGCATGGGCCGGTCTATGTACTGGGCCAAGATGAACGGTGTGCTCAAAACGGCAAATCCCTACAGGGGGTTCATCAACCAAGATACCCGCATGGCAGATGATATTATTCGCAGTTATCAACTCTTAAAAGAATAAGTTATGAAGAATTACCTTTTAACTACCTTACTTTTCGCCCTCGCCGTTCCGGCATTCGCCCAGAGGGTGATCCGAGACCAGGCCATAATCTACCAGCAGGAACGCATGGTTTTTAAGCAATGGGATAAAAAAAAATTTACCCCGACCAGTGGCTTCTTGGGATTGAATCCTAATTACTGGCTCACCTGGGCCTGGCACCCAGACTATCCAAAAAAAGACCTGCGCCCCTTGGGTCCGGTCGGACCGCAGACCCAGCGGCTGGCTTTTGCGTCCGCCATGCAGAGCACCGAAAATGCTTACAAGCTACATGCAGATACGCTAAAGAATACGGCAGTAACCGAAGCGGTAAATTATTCGGCTGTTTTTTCTGCTGCCGATCCTTTATGGATGCTGTATTACAGGCACGAATTTCAACCGCTTTTAGATCAGCAGGACGCGACGCTGCTATCGAATATTTCGGTGAAGGAAAGGGATTACCTTATCCGCACCGGCGTCTATGACTGGTACCGCGAAGAATCCGCGGGTATCCGGGAACGTCTCGACGGTGCCATGAACGCCACGCTGGACCGCGGTTCGCGGATACTGGCCTATCACCGGCTGTTCCTGGAATACCGGAGGCTGAATACTTCCTGGGAAGCCAAAAAGCAGTACGCCCGGAAATTCCTTTCACTTACCGAAACGGCAAACAAGATGAAGTCCAGGGATCAGCCCATCGACCAGCGGGAAGGCTATCGCACCGATAAGC
>SDZZ01000537.1 GCA_004173255.1 Chitinophagaceae bacterium
GAGCAGGCACACAGTTTCCTGAATATGCAGTCGCAGTTTATCAGTTACGCCCGCGACAGTTCGCTGTACAACCCGGTCCTCGGGCAACTGCTCGATTCCATCAGTTCGCGGCCCGACACGCTGGCCTATAAAGTGGCAACGGGCGACCGGCTGAAATATGAATTGCTGCTCACCGAGTACTTTTTCAGGTATGCGCTTAAAGCCTACCAGGGCGATAATAAACTGGACGCACAGGACCTCGGCTGGTTTATCCCACGGAAAAAGGTAAATCCCACCGCCCTGCTCGATTCGATGATCGGCAGCAAGGGAGCCAACGCCTACGAACCGGTAAGCCGGCAATACAATCTCCTGAAAGCCGAGCTGCTCAAATATTATTCGTTCGAAAAACAGGGAAAGTGGGATAGTATCAGTATTGACAAGCCGGCCTACAAACTGGGGGAGAAAGCGGCCGCGATCCGCCAGGTCAAGGCCAGGCTGGCCCTGACGGGTGACCTTGCCATCCCCGACACCACCACCGTGTTTGACAGCACCCTGTTCAGCGCCGTCAAACATTTCCAGCGGAGGTACGGGCTGAAAGAAGATGGTGCCATTGGCAAAGGCCTGCTGAAAGAATTAAACCGCCCCATCCAGCAGCGCATCCGGCAGTTGCTCATCAACATGGAGCGGCTTCGCTGGGTAACGGCTGACCTGCCACAGGACTATCTCCTGGTCAACATACCTGCTTATACACTCTACGTTTATGAAGGAGGACAACTGAACTGGACCATGAATGTGGTGGTGGGTGCAGTGGCACACAACACGGTTATCTTCCAGGGCGATATGAAATACGTGGTGTTTGCCCCCTATTGGAATGTGCCGCCAAGTATTATCAAAAATGAAATTATGCCGGGCATCAAACGTAATCCCAATTACCTGGCACAGAAAAATATGGAATGGAACGGCGGAAACGTGCGCCAGAAGCCGGGTCCGGGCAATTCACTCGGACTGGTGAAATTCCTGTTCCCCAACAGCTATAATATTTACCTGCATGACACGCCTTCGAAAAGCCTGTTTGGTGAAACGAACCGCGCGTTCAGTCATGGCTGTATCCGTTTGTCGCAGCCAAAAAAAATGGCGGAATATCTTCTCCGTAATGACAGTGCCTGGACGCCGGAAAAGATCGGGGCGGCCATGAACTCGGGTAAGGAAAAATATGTAACACTGAAAAAAACAGTGCCGGTGTTTATCGGTTATTTCACTGCATGGGTGAGCAGTGATGGCGACCTCAATTTCCGCGATGATATTTATGGGCATGATAAAAAAATGGCGGATAAAATGTTCACCAGGTAGTTGAACCCCTTTTTAACCAAGCGGTATATTTGCATATGCAACTGATCGAAGTGACTGATGCCGCACTGGCGAAAGATTTCCTGCAGGTCAATATCCTGGTCAATAAAAATGACCCGAATTATATCCGTCCGCTCGACAAGGACGTGAATGAAGTATTTGACCCTAAAAAGAACAAAACGTTCCGGCAGGGTGAAGTAATCCGCTGGATCCTCCGTGATGATAGCGGCCAGCTGATCGGCCGTATCGCCGCATTTACCAATAAAAAATACCGCAACAAAGGCGATGAAGTGCCGGTGGGCGGGGTTGGCTTTTTTGATTGTATCAACTCGCAGCCCGCGGCAGACTTGTTGTTCAACCGGGCAAAGGAATGGCTGGCTGCAAAAGGGATGCAGGCCATGGATGGTCCCATCAATTTCGGTGAACGCGACCGGTGGTGGGGCCTGGTGGTGGAAGGTTTCCATCCGCCATTGTATGCCATGAACTACAACCAGCCTTACTACCAGCAGCTGCTTGAAACATATGGTTTCCGCGGATACTTCGACCAGCTTTGTTTTGCCATGAAGGTGGGACAGCGCATGCAGGAAAAATTCTACCGCCGGCATGCTGCATGCGCAGCGGATCCTGACCTGCGGGCTGAACACATGCGCAAGTCGGACCTCGCAAAATATGCGAAGGACTTTGCTAAAAAGTGGTGCTGAAAATGTTCCAGTCCATGAAACCGGTGATGGATGAAAGGATCAACTGGTTTGTGTATTACAAAGGTGAGGCAGTGGGTGCATGGGTCAACCTGCCTGACCTGAACCAGTGGTTCAAACACCTGCATGGCGACTTTGGCCTTTTATCAAAACTGAAATTCCTGTGGGTCAAAAAAACGAAAAAGGTTGACAAGATGGTCGGTCTTGTGTTCGGTATTGTACCGGAATGGCAGGGCAAGGGTCTCGACAGTTATATGATCGTGGAAGGTGCGCGGGTGATCCAGGACTTGTCCATCAAAGATGGGGTATACACATTGGGCACACCGGAGTACCAAGAATATGAAATGCAATGGATCGGTGCCTTCAATCCGAAAATGGTGAACGTGGCGGAGAACCTGGGAACTTATCGCAACCGGGTGCTGACCACCTATCGTTACCTGTTTGACCGCACGGCCGAATTCAAACCACATCCCATTTTACATTAACCGGCTTCCTGCGAAATGACAAGGCTGCTTTTTCACCCGGCTTCGGTTCCTGCGGAATGACAAGGCTGCTTTGTCACCCCGCTTTGTTTCCGATGGAATGACAACGCTGCTTTGTCACCGGGCTTCGTTTCCTTGGAATGACAAGGCTGCTTTGTCACCCCGGAGGGGTCTGGGTTGCTTATTTGTTGGCGACCTCCATGCCGTATAAAGAAGGTTTAAATCTTGCTGCCAGTAAACCAGTCGCTTCATTCAGGTCAATTGTTTCAACCAACACTCCCGGCACCCCGTAAGGCTGGTGTGCGACACAGCGTCCGTCCGGCGCAATCAATGCACTCGCAGATTCAGAATAACGGAAACCATAATTGGAAGTACCGATATAAATAGTGTTCTCCAGTGCCCGCATCATCTGGGCTTTTTCATAGTAGGGGTTGTCTTTATGTCCCCACTGAACCGGTGAAACACCGGCCTGGTCATTTCCTGAACAATTCGGGTGGAAGACCAGTTGTGCCCCACGTGTGGCGGCCCACCTGACGGTTTCCGGATAACGGAATCCTTCGTGACAGATGACTACGCCAAACCGCAGTCCGTCTATGTCAAACACCTGCCGGCTGTTACCGGCGTCCCAGGCGCGGTCTTCCGACGGGTCCAGCTGGTTTTTCGTCTGGTTTCCTGCAATGCTGCCATCCGGATTGATTACAAATGCCAGGTTATAAAACAGGCCATCCATATGCCAGTCCATCGGCATCACTACCCCGATTGAATGACGGGCAGCCATGGAACAAACTTTTTCCAGTGCAGACTGTAGTTGATGCTGGCCTGCCTTCTCCGCCACGTAGCCAACCGGGTATCCGGGCAGGTACGATTCGGGGAAAGAAATGATGGCAGCGCCCCTTGCAGAGGCATCTGCGATGGCGGTGTCGGCCCACTTCAGACCGGCTTCAAGTGAAACCGGAAAAGGTGGTGAAGCCAGTGCTATTTTCATGTTGGGGAGTTAGGAAGCAAGTTAAAATTTTTTTGTCACAACACCCCTGCCCGTTGTGCAAAACCGCGGCAGCCCGCCCGGAAAACTTTCTTTATTATTGCAAAAATGAATCCTGGTTTCGCAGCCGGGGGGAGTGATTGATTATGGATAAATTCATCGTTTCAGCCAGGAAGTACCGGCCACAGACTTTCGATACCGTGGTGGGGCAGTCGCATATTACCACCACACTCAAAAACGCAATCAGGAACAACCAGCTTGCACACGCGTTCCTGTTTACCGGTCCAAGGGGCGTTGGTAAAACAACCTGTGCCCGGATCCTTGCAAAAACGATCAACTGCGAAAACCAGACAAAGGAAGGCGAGGCCTGTAACGTATGCCACTCCTGCGTCTCATTCAATGATGGCATTTCAATGAATATCCATGAGCTCGATGCCGCGTCGAACAACTCGGTGGATGATATCCGTGCGCTGGTGGAACAGGTTCGTTTTGCCCCGCAGGCCGGCAAATACAAGGTGTATATCATAGATGAGGTACACATGCTCAGTTCGTCGGCCTTCAACGCATTCCTTAAAACACTTGAAGAGCCGCCATCGTATGCCATCTTCATCCTGGCCACTACTGAAAAACACAAGATCCTGCCGACCATCCTGAGCCGTTGCCAGATTTTCGATTTCAAACGCATTACTACCGATGATACGGTGGAACACCTGCAGGAAATATGCAGCAAGGAACACGTGGAAGCCGAGAAGGCAGCCCTGCAGGTGATCTCCCAGAAAAGTGAAGGATGTATGAGGGATGCGCTCAGCATCATGGATAAAATTGTCAGTTTTACCGGGGGTGAACTCACCTATACCAACACACTCGAGCACCTGAACATACTGGATGAGGATTATTATTTCAAACTGCTCGACAGCATGCTCACGCAGGATCTTGCATCGGCCATGCTGCTGTTTGATTCCATTAACCGCAAGGGTTTCGAAGGCGACCTGGTATTGAATGGCTTCGCCGAATTTATCCGGAACCTGCTGGTGTGCAAAGACGAAAAAGCAGCGGTGCTGCTGGAAACCGTGGAAAGCTTCAAGGAGAAATACCTGGCTGTTGCGAAAGAAACATCCGCTGCCGTACTGATCAGTGCGCTGAATATCCTGAACGAAGCAGAAATCAGCTTCAAGGGTGCCAGGAATAAACGCCTGCATGTGGAGCTGGCCCTCATCAAACTCTGCTACCTGCAGCAGGCACTCCAGCT
>SDZZ01000096.1 GCA_004173255.1 Chitinophagaceae bacterium
GGCCGGTCTTCATGGTCGCCACCATCACCCACCTTGGTAGGTTCAGGTAAAATTTCCCAGCGATAGGCGAGTTTGTCGCGGTCAGCATCATCGGCCGTAGCGAGTACATCATAACTTTTGCCACTTTCAACATACACATTCTGGATGGCTTTTTTACCATCGACCTGCAGCGAATAGATATGCGGGGCACGATTGGATGGCCAGGTACCCGACCACAGGTATTGCAGCACATCCACCACTTCTGACTCTTCACCCTTTTCGGTAAACACACCATACCAGGTAGGGGTGCGCTCCTGTTTTTGTCCCCACAGGAATACGTAGGACCCAACGCAGTTGGCCGGGTCGCGTTCGATGCCGAACTCATACCTCATTTTATATACACCAGCTTTTTCGCTGCTGGTTTCCTCGATCGGTTGTTTCCAGGCCGTCTCGAGAGTTTCCCAATGACCGGTAGGTCCCCATTCCGTTACCATATATGCTTTATCCCAGCCACTGCTTTTAACAGCGGCGGGAAGTACGGCCAGTGGTGCATAAGTATTAATGCCGAGCAGGTCGAGATCGGGTGCACGTAATTTGATTTCATCTACCATGCCCTTGTTGACTCCCGCCAGTTCGGTAGAGGTCGGATGGTTCTTGTCCAGTTCATGGCACATTTTGGAAATGTCGTTGACTGCATCCCAGACCTTTGGATTTGTATAGTGCAGGTTCAGTTCATTGCCAATACCCCAGGCAAGCACTGCCGGGTGGTCTTTGTACTTCATCACTTCCTTGCGGAGATCTTCCAGTTGTTTCGCCACAGCGGCAGGGTCATCATAGTTAAACCCGTGGCGTTCCCTGGCTACATCCAGTCCGAGCAGCACGGTAAACCCATATTTGTTGGCCGAGTCGAGGATCTTATCGGCCCCCCGGGTGCCCCAGGTGCGGATGGAGTTTCCCCCGTAAGCCTTGGTCCGCGCCGGATACGCACCACCGCCAGTTCCCTTGATAAAGTAGGGTTTGCCATCACGGATAATCTGCCAGCTGCTGTCCGTTTTTTTCATTTCAACCTTGATTGCCCCGGTTTTATTCTGGGCGGGGGCAACCAGTGTTGCCGTAGCCAGTAATCCCGCAAGCGCATACCTGAGTGTAGTCATGTCTGATATTTGTTTTTTGTATTAATCCTTTATTGTTTGTTCCTGATCACCTGTACGGCATCATTATTTTTTGATACAATCACCTGGTTACCCTGCCGGCTTTTTATTTCGACCATATCGCGTACATCACCTGCCAGGTCCAGCCCCGTTATATTCCGTCCTACCGTCCTGAAATTACCTTTACCATCTCCCTTCAATAAGGTGCCCACACTTGCATCACAGCGTCCCTGCTGTACACGGAACGGGTAAAAATTACCGGCAAGCAGCAGGTCCTTTTTGCCATCGCCATCGTAATCGTTGTATAAGATGGAGTTGACCAGGCTGAACTGCGCCTCAAGGGGTAATGCCTTCTGTTCAAACTTACCGTTCGTATTTACCAGCAGTGCTGAAGCGGTATTCCTGATGTAGAATTTCCGTGCATTCTCCAGCTGTTTTTTATTAAACAAGTCGGCCATCGTGGCCTTGGCGTAATCCTCGTACCGGATAAACCGCTTGTTCATGGCCGGCATTTGTTCCACCAGCTCATCGCGTGAGTTGAACGGGTAACTGATATTGTGTATATACCAGCTGATCACCGGGTCAATGCGGCCATCATCATTGAAGTCAGCTGCGTACAGCACCATCGGTTCTTTCTCACTGGTACGGAACTGTGTATTGTTACCCAGGTTGCCGTTTACCATATCCAGGTCACCATCGCCATCGATGTCGGCCACCATCAGCCGCGACGCCCATCCACCGGTGTTTTCCAGACCCGATTCACCGGTGATGTTGCGGAATGCCTTTCCTTTTTCATTGTGAAAAATACTGATGGGCATCCACGACCCGCCAATCACCAGGTCGGGCCAGCCATCATTGTCCATATCATTCCAGCTGGCATCGGTTACCATGCCCGCTTTCATAAGTGTATCACCGGCAAGTGTTTTTGTTACGTCAGTAAAGCGCGGACTGGCTGATCCTTTCACCATGTCGTTACGCAGTATAATATTACCGGTACTTAGCGGGTAAACTCCCGGAACACCACCGGAACCAATAAAAAGATCCGGGTCGCCATCTTTGTCGAAGTCGGCAGCGGCCACACAAGAACCGCTGTAACCCTCTACCGGCAAGGCATTGGGCGCATGGGTAAAATTTCCTCTTCCATCGTTGAGGTAAAGGTGGTCCTGCAGTTCGGGTCCTGCCATGCGCCATTCATTTCCCCCGCTTGCCACATACAGGTCCGCATCGCCGTCATTGTCCGCATCAAAAAACAGTGCACCTGTTTCTTCCGACAGGGCAAATTCTGTCCAGGGTTGTGACGCAGCTGCTTTGAACCGGGCGTCTTCCTGTTGCAGGTATAATTGGCCGGCCTGTCCCGATGCACCGCCAATGAAAACATCATCGAGCCCATCGCCATTTACATCGCCCTTTGCCATTTTTGGACCCTGTCGTGAAAGCTGGCAGGGGATGAGGAACTCGCGTTTGAAATCGACAAACTCATTTTCATGATGGATGAAGCCGATACCTGGGGTAGCACTGATGTCGCTGAAGAGGAATGACCTGGTTTTATCAACCGGCTGGCTGAACACCTCGTTGGCGCGGCTGATGAGAATACTGCTGTTGATGGCAGGGGATTGTACAACGGTTACCGAGTCGGGTGTCCAGTATACTTTCACCTGTTTCACGGAAGTTGTGTTACCCAGGCCGAAGTTGAGGGTGTAGTCGACCGACGACTGGTATCCCCGCACCGGGTACATTTCCTGCATCTGGGTGCCGCTGTCCGTTTCAACAAAGACTTTGGCACCCAGGCCGAACAGGTTTTTGCGGTCGCCTTTCAGCGATACGCGGAGGTAGTTTGGTTTTTCCTTTTTCAATTCGGTATGGTTCCGGTAAATCCAGACCGGATCGTTATTGTTACAAACGATCAGGTCCAGGTCACCATCGTTGTCAAGATCGGCATATGCCGCACCACTGCTGATGCCGGGCTCGCCGAGACCCCATTGGTCTGTTTCATTGGCAAACGTGAGGTCTTTTTTATTGCGGAACATGTAGTTGCTGATCTTGTTGGAGGGCATTTTCAATACCAGGTCGTACAAAGGCATATTGCTGGCATACCCTTGCGGGGTGGACACATCCTTGCCGCTTTCAGCTGCCTTCTGCATTGCTTCGGCCACTTCGTATTTCATGAAGTCGAGATTGGTCGACTCGCGCAGGTAACCATTGGTGATAAAAAGGTCTTTATAACCATCGTTGTCAAAATCGGCAAACAGTGAGGCCCAGCTCCAGTCCGTGTTCGATACACCGGCCAGCTGGCCGATTTCACTGAATACCGGCAGACCGGCCGTATCCAGGCCACGGTTCAGCTGCAGCATATTACGGTTGTTCTGGTGGCCATAGCCGGAACGAACCATCAGGTTGTATTTATCATATTCATCCGGTCCCTGCAGGATCTTCTGCCGGTAATTGGATTCGGGTAACATGTCGAGCGTTACCACATCGGGCAGTCCGTCGTTGTTGAAGTCAGCAATATCAAGACCCATGGTATTACGGCTCATGTGTTTGAATACCTGCTGGCTGATCTCGGTGAAAGTTCCATCATGGTGGTTCAGGTAGAGGTAGTCCTGTTCATGGAAATCATTACTGACCAGTATATCGGGCCACCCGTCATTGTTGATATCGCTGACAGCGATGCCCAGCCCGAAATTATTACCACCGCCGAGGATCCTGGCTGCCTCACTCACTTCGGTGAAGTGCCCGCCATCATTGCGGTACAGCCGGTTGCCATATTGAGGGTGGCGAAGGGTGCGGAGTTTTTGGGTATTGAAGAAAGGCGAGTAAAATTCGTTGGCGTGGTTCAGCTGGAACATGTCCAGGTCACCATCCAGGTCGTAGTCCAGGAATGCAGTCTGGCTGGTGTACGTACCCGGTGCGTCGAGACCATACTCGGCGGCCTTTTCCACAAATACGGGAATGTTGTTTTTCATTCCGGTATTGATGAATAATTGTTCCGCCCGGTCAGCATCGGTGCCAAACCCGGAATAACATACATAGATATCGAGCAGTCCATCCCCGTTGATGTCGACCATGTTTGCGCCGGTGCGCCAGGCATTTTTCCCTGCCACGCCCGCTGTAGCGGTTACATCTTCAAACTGCATCCCACCTTTGTTGAGGTACAGTTTCGATGCTGTCTGGTTGCCGGTAAAAAATACATCTGCCAGTCCGTCCCCGTTCACATCACCCACAGCCACCCCGTTGCCATTATAATAATACTGGTAGGTGAACACATTGTGTTCCCGGTCTTCCGTAACCGTGTTTACAAAATCTATCCCGGTAGCCGAGGGCTCCATTTTTTCAAAAAGTGTATCCGGCTTTGAGCAGCCGGCAAAGAGGAGGGAGGTAATAAAAATGGCGCAACACTTCCGCATAGAAATCATTCGTGAAATAAAAAAATAACCCTGGTTAGACAACCAGGGTTAAACGATTGCTTAACTGTATAAAGATGTTTTGAAAGAGCAGCTGTTAATTATATCCGGGATTCTGCTGTCCGGCAAGCGCAGGGTTTTTATCCATTTCGTTCTGCGGGATCGGCATGCGGTCCATGAACGGCTTGTAATCCCTGGTCTCAAGGATCAGGTAATTAAACCGCAGGCTGTTGTCGGGCAGTTTGACCACCGATACTTTGCGTGCAGGCTCCTTGAAATAGGTTTCCCCTTCTTTCCAGCGGCGTACATCGAAGAAGCGGTGTTCCTCGAATGAAAGTTCAACGCGGCGTTCGTTGCGGATGCGCGAGCGCATGGCATCTTTGGAAAGACCAGCGGGCAGTGCGGGCTGGCCCGAACGTGCACGTACCTGGTTCATGGCTGTATAAACAGTCCCGTCGGGTCCCACTGCTTCATTCTGCGCTTCTGCATAGTTCAGCAGCACTTCTGCGTAACGGATGAAAATCCAGTCGTTATCCGCATCACCGTTGCCGCCATACTTAGATGTATCTACCAGTTTCAGCAGGCCGTAACCGGTTTTTGATGAATCGGCATTGGTTGAAAGGTTAGCATTACCACCACGGAATGTTTCCAGGACTTTACCCTGTTTGTAAACGGTTCCGTTGTGCAGGATTGATTTATCCAGGCGGCTGTCACGGTTTATGTACGGAGCCTGGTCGTTATAACCTGATGCAGGATCGGTAATAGGTAAACCGTTTTTCATTTCATACGCATCAACCAGGTTCTGGGTTGGTGCAAAACCACCCCATGCTCCATCGTTTGCGTTTGCACTGAAGTACCATTTATTCCTTGCGCCGTCGCTTGGGTTTACGTTCGGGTTCTGGAATTTGCGCGCAAAGATCACTTCGTTATTGCCCAGTTTGTCGAGGAACAGGCGATAGTAATCGTTATACAGGCCGTATTCACCTGTACCCGGTGCAGGACCAAATGCCATTACAGCCTGTGCAGCAGTGGCTGCGGACGTGTAACGGGCGGTCTCGTTGCCCGGATTGTTGAGCGGGCTGGCGAAATACAGCAGGATCCTGGCTTTCAGGGCGAGGGCTGCAACCTTGGTGGCACGACCCAGTTCTGCTGTTGGCATCACCGCAGGCAATACCGCTGCAGCTGCGTCGCAGTCTGTAACGATCTGGTTCACGCACTCATCGTATGTGTTGCGACCTACGATTGATTCGGATGGTGTACCGGCTGTCAGGATCAGTGGCACTCCACCAAAACATTTGATCAGTTCCCCATAAGCAAATGCACGGAGGAACAATGCTTCTGCTTTCATTCTTGCCTTGAGGGCTGCATCGGCAGGCACCGCATCGATCTGTTCCATAAAGGAATTCGCTTTGCGGATCACTGCGTATTGCTGCACCCAGATATCATCGGCATACGCCCAGGTGGTGGGCAACTGGCCCTGGTTCAGCGCATGGGTTGATGCAGCGAGGTTATTTGCCTCTGCATCGTCGGTCGCCATAGCGAAGCCCGACATACCACGAGACCAGTTGGCATCGCCGGGGTTCTGGTCGCGGCGGGAAAAGCCGTTGGGCATGGTACCATAAATATTGGTGAGTACCCGGTTGGCCAGGGAGATGTCCTGGAAAACCGTTACATCAGAAAGCGAATCACTGGGAAATTGTTCCAGGAAACTCTTTTTGCAGGAACCGGCAACCGTAGCAACGATCATCACACCGGCAATCCATTTTAAATTTCTTGTAAGCATACTTGTTTTTTATAAATTTTTATCTGGCCGGATTTTATTAAAACTGGAGGTTGATACCGAAGTTGTATACAGCCTGTACAGGATAATACCATCCGCTGGTATTCGTTGTTTCCGGATCTACGTTACGCAGTTTGGTCCAGGTTACCAGGTTTTGTCCGGTTGCAAAAACCCTCAGGTTCGACATACCGGCTTTCCTGATCAGTGCTGGTGCAAAATTGTAAGCGATCTCCATGTTTTTCAGACGCAGGTAAGCGGCATCCTTGATCCAGAAGCTGTTGCCTCCATTGCTGTATGCTGGTCCGCCTGGTACCTGGTAGTTATTGGTGGTTGCTGTTGCGTTGGTCGACAACCTTGGCAGTTTGCCATCAGGATTTGCCGGCGACCAGCGGTCGAGCCACTCTGCAGAAACACGGCCACCATTAAAGAAGGCATAACCTGCGTTGTTGGTCAGCTGCTGGTTTACCTTATCAGCGCCCTGAAACAGGATGCTGAATTCAAAACCTTTCCAGCGTGCTCCACCCGAAATTCCGTAAACGATCTGCGGAATAGTTCCGGTGGTCAGGTATTGCCTGTCATTGGCATTGATGACACCGTCCTTATCAACATCTTCGTACATGATGTCGCCCAGTCCAACCGGGAACTCCGTAGTCACATTGTATGCATCCAGGGTAGCCTGGTCGCGGATAATACCGATCGCCTTGTAGCCAAAGAACGATCCGATAGCACGGCCAACCGGGTTAAAGGTGTTTGGTGTGTTTGCCGCAATCGGCGCTTCCACGATTTTGTTTTTTGTGTAAGTCATGTTCGCCCTTACGAAATACGACCAATCCCTGTTGATGGTTTTGGTATGGCCGATATTTACTTCAACACCCTTGTTCAGCACTTCACCCACGTTTTCAGGAGGCAGCGCACCACCATAGGCAGATGGGATCTGGGCATAACGGAAACCGAGGATTTTTGTCCTGTTTTCGCGAAAGAAGTCTACATCGATATCAAACATACCTTTCAGGAAACGGGCTTCAAAACCGATATCGGCCTTGGCTGATTCTTCCCACTGGATTACCGGGTTGCTCGCAAGCGGGTTGAGGCCCGGAAGGATAGTACCCCCGAATGGATAGTTGTTCGATACGCCCTGGTAGCGGGAGATGTAACCGAAACGCTGGCCTACCTGGTCATTACCCAGTTTACCCCATGAACCTTTCAGCTTCAGGAAGTCGAGTGTTCCTTTTGTGCCATCCATAAACTCCTCGCTGGAAACGATCCAGCCTGCAGAAAATGCAGGGAAGTAACCACGGCGGTAATCCGGTGCAAAGTTTTCTGTTTCATCTGCACGGATGCTTGCCTGGAACAGGTATTTGTTATCATAATCATAGTTCACACGGGCAGCGAAACTGCGGAGTGCGAAACGGTCTTTGTTACCATAGATAAACTCGGTGATATCACCGTTCGTATTGGTAGCCGGACCCACATCCAGTGTCTGGAAGATGCCATTCTCATAACCTGAACGGCCCGCACCGAAATAGTTGTTCGGGCGTTCCTGCTGCAGCAGGAGTACCAGCGCCGACACACCATGCTTGTTGAAGCGCCTGTTGTAGTTCAGTTGCGCCTGCAGCTCGGTCTGGGTTTGCTGGTAAAATTCTTCCTGTAAGCTTGGTGACTGGTAGTTGGACTGCACGTATCCGCCTGCACCATCTGCAGTATAGGTATACACGTTGTCGTTCCAGCGTTTGGTATAATTCATCCGTTTGTCGTACGCAAATACCCCTTTCAGTGAAAGGCCACGCACCCATGGAATCTGCTGTTCGATAAACAGGTTGGTCAGGATGGTGTTGTTTTCTGTGTTATTGTAACCTGCTGCCGGATCGATGCCACGGAGCGGGTTGGTATAAGAACCGATCTGCGCGTAACCAACCCCTTCATAATAGGCAGGGATAGTTGGCGGGTTGCGAAGCGTATGTTCGAAAATACCGGAGATGCCGGTAGTGGGTGCAGTCCTTTTTTCCAGGCGACCCGAAAGATCGATCCCGATCTTGGTCGTATTGGTCAGTGCGATGTCGAGGTTCAGTCGCAGGTTATAACGTTTGTAACCAAGCGAGCTGTAAAGGCCATCCTGGTCAAAATACCCGAGTGAAGCGAAGTATTTTGTTTTGTCAGTACCACCGCTGAAGTTCAGGTTGTGCTGCATCTGGGTAGCAGTTCCGCCCAGTACAAGCCGCTGCCAGTCAGTGTTTGGATACAGTACCGGATCCGATCCGGTGCGGAAAGCTTCAATTTCTGCAGGGCTGTAGGTGATAGGCACGCCGTCGTTGAACTGTGCTTCAGCCAGTAAGGTGGCGTACTCATATGAACCAAGGTTATCATTAAACTTGGTTACTTCGGTAAGTCCATAGTTAAAGGAGTAGCTGGTAGTTGTTTTCCCGGCTTTACCACGTTTGGTGGTAACCTGTATAACACCGTTTGCACCACGTACACCATAGATGGCCGCGGAAGATGCGTCTTTCAGGATACTGATGGACTCTACTTCATTGGCGTCCAGCTGTGCGAAGTCGCGACCGGTACGAACAATACCATCCACCACAAAGAGCGGCTCGGTACTACCCGCAAAAGTCGATACACCACGGATAAACAGGCTGGCATTATCAGCACCAGGTTCACCTGATCCCTGTTTGGTAACAATACCCGGTACGCGTCCGATGAGCGCATTGCTCAGGTCCGCTACCGGTGTCTGCACCAGTTCCTTTGTTTTAACGGTTGCGATAGCCCCGGTAACATTGGAGCGGCGCTGTGTACCATAACCCACCACAACGAGATCGCTGAGGGTAGTGGATGCGCCATCATCGAGGGTCACATCATATTCCCCTGCAGTTGTTGCAGGTATTTCCTGGGTGGTCATACCAATATAAGACACCACCAGCGTACCACCGCCCGCCGGAAGCGAAAGCGTGTAGCGGCCGGAGTCATTGGTAACCGTATTGATGTTGGTCCCTTTAACCAGCACCGAAGCAGCCGCAAGGCCTTCCCCGGTTGTTTTGCTGGTGACCTTACCGGCTACCAGGATGTTCTGTGCATGGACACTTCCCGCCACACTTAGCAGGAGCACCACACTTAATAACCTGACGAAATTGCTCATATGCATTTTTTAGTTGAATGATTGACTAGGTTGGTCTTTACTGGGCCACGAATTTGAACTGGTGAACCGTCTGTGCAGCAGTGCCTGAGCGTAATACCATGGCAGTTGCCGAGATCGAAATGATCCGGTAGCTGTTGCTGGAAATGTCCGTTACGCCGATAAACTTGTCGGGCACCGGCGAGTTCAGGGTGATCAGTCCAATACCAGCAGAACCGGTTGGCACAGTAGGGGAGTAGGCAAAATCAAAGTTGGTGTAGGACCGGTCCGGACCACAGGTGTAGTTCGGGTTGATGTTGCCCGCGTTGAAAGTAGAACCGTTGGCATTGTATGACAGTTTCAGGTTGGTGCCAAACGTATACACATCATCTTTCTGGCAATCTGCCAGGCCACCACCGCCAAAATACTGGCCGGGATTTCCTTCTGTACCTACGATTACCGCGTTTGCGCCATCGGCGGGATCAAGTTTCCAGCCATGTGCCGTCAGTAATACAAACTGCGGGATGTTCAGCAGGTCATCCGCATCCACGGTAACGGTTTGTTCAGCCACGGCTGATCCGCCCTGTCCAAAAGCACGGAGACGTACCGTTTTGGCGCCCTTCGTCGGGAAATAAACCGTATCCAGGGCATTCCCTTTAGTATAAATGCCGGTACCCTTGTCCCAGGAATAACCCCAGGCGCCTTCGGAGGTACTGGCAAGCGCGTACGTGTTTGTTTTTCCGGCAACCGGAGTAATAGAAAATGAAGCAGTCGGCGGTTCGCCCAACTCTTTCACCTTGTCGGGACTACATCCGGTCATAAACATTGCCGGCAGCAGCAATACGGATGCAAAAATTAACGGGATTCTCATTGTGTTAAATGATTTCGTTCTGTAAAAAATGGTTGATAAGCGTAAGACAAGCGCCCCGTGTTTGTGGCACAGGGGATCCGTCACGGTCACCCGGACGAAGAAGCTGAATATTTTTTTAAAATGGGGATTGGTTTTGACGTCTTCCCGGGGAGGGAGGCGTGGCAGGCAGTCGTTCGTTTCATTGTAACAAGCATTTTAGTTTTGAGCGGAGCCGGATTATTCGGTTCCATTGGCGGTACGAAGTTAACGGTTCCGGACATCCGGGAAAATAATCGGGTACATCACTACTACATCTGCGAGAGAAATTCGGGGGGCGGGGGTAAAAGCACTACATCTGGACTACATCAGGAAGAAAAAATACCCTTGGATAGCGGAAATCAGATTTTACCCCTAAATTGTGCCGGGACTTACCCAGATGTATCAGCCACCATGATTTCCAGAGCCTTAACACTTGCTGTTTTCCTCTTTTCTGTCCTCTGCCTGCCAGCACAACGCTACATCGGGCAGAGCGAGATCCACAATTTCCAGAAACGGGAGTACAATGGCGGAGCGCAAAACTGGGCAATCCGCCAGGACGTGGAAGGCCGTCTCTATTTCGCCAATAATGAAGGCCTGCTCACCTTCGATGGCACCTATTGGAAACTGTATCCCCTCCCAAATAAAACAATCATGCGGGGTATCGAGTTCGGGGCCGACAAACGCTTGTATGTAGGGGGACAGGATGAGTTCGGGTATTTTGCCCCGGATAAAAATGGCATCCTGCGGTTCACCTCACTGGTCGGCCTGATTCCGGAAGCCGATCGCCGGTTTGCCGATGTATGGAAAATTGTGAGTGTCGGGAATGATATTTTTATCAGGTCCTCCGGTCGCATTTTCCGCTACCATAATAATACAATGAGTTCCTACCCGGCCGTCTCTGCCTGGGAATACCTCGGACTGGTGAAGGGGAGGCTGCTGGCGTACGACGACGTGACCGGTCTCCAGGAATTCCGTGACGGTAAATTTTCAACCATTATCCCGCCTTCGGCCCTGCCGCAGGGACTGCGCATCAATGACATGACGGATTTCGGACCGGAATCGTCGCTGGTCTGTACCAACCGTTTTGGTCTTTTCCTTTTCAGTGGGAATACGCTGACTCCATTCCGCCTTACCGGCCTGCCCATTACACCCGGACAGGAATTCAGCGGTGCGCTACAGGTCGATGCGGATCATTTTGTGGTGAGCACCCTGTCCAATGGATACTACCTGGTATCGACGGACGGCCAGGTGCTCGATAATTTTGCCAAGCGCGATGGATTACAGAACAGCAGCATCCGTGCATTATTCCTGGATCGAAGCCACAATGTTTGGCTGGGGCTCGACAGCGGGATCGACTTTATCGCATTCAATAACTCGATCAAACATATTAACCCGCCGGTGATGAATGACGGATCGGGCTTTGCCGTTTCGGTCATGAACGGTAATCTTTATTTTGGCCTGTCCACCGGTATTTACCGCATGCCCTTACCCGGTGTCCGCGACCTGAGTAATGCACGTAACGATATCTCGCAGGTAACGGGCGGACAAACCTACGGCTTCTCCATCGTCAATAACCAGCTGCTGGCAGCGCGCGACGATGGCTTTTATGAATTAAAACAGGAATCGGCTATACCGGTTTCAAAAGCGACGGGCTTCTGGACCTTCGAGTCGATCCAGCAATTCAAACAGGGACCAACCGTGGCAGCGGGCACCTACCTGGGTGTGCGGCTTTTTGAAAATAATAACGGGGTCTTTACCGACAAGGGTGCAGTCGCCAACTTCCGCGCTTCTTCGCGCTTCCTGGTGATCGATAACGACCAGACAATCTGGGTCTCTCATCCGTACAGGGGTATTTATCGTATCGGGCCAACACCGAATGGCCTCAGCTATCCGGTCAGGTCATATGGCCAGGCAAACGGATTACCCTCCACGCTCAACAACCACGTGTATAAAATAAAGAACAAGGTGGTCATTGCCACTGAAAAAGGAATATACGAGTACAACCAGCGGGCCGACAGTTTCCAGGTTTCCGATTATTACAAAGA
>SDZZ01000538.1 GCA_004173255.1 Chitinophagaceae bacterium
GCCAAAAACCTGGTGGACAGTATGAAGGTGGATGTGATCTGCCGGCCAGGTAATATCAGCGAAGATCTTTCTGTCAAACCAATGACTTACCGCGAGGCGGTAGCAATGGCCTTCCAGAAAATAGAACAGAACGAAGTGGTCAGCAGCTGGAAGGATGCATTCAGTGTATTTGATACCAACCCAGCCATTGTAAAAAGTATTACAGTACCAACCCATGGTTGTTTTTTTGATACCAAAAAACAGGAGATCGGCGACCGGGAAGATGAAATATTTGCGAATATCTGGAAGATCGGTGGTGACAACGGATGGTACTACGGGAACAGCTTATGGAAAGCAAGGGGCTTCCTGGACAAGGCTTTCGGTGGGGTTGGACTTCGCCGTGGCCGCACACACAAGGATTCGATCCATTCCGGCGACTCGCTCGATTTCTGGCGGGTACTGGTTGCTGACCGTAAGCATAAACGTTTATTGCTTTATGCTGAAATGAAACTACCGGGTGAGGCCTGGCTCGAGTTCAAACTGGAGGATACTGACGGTAAGAAGATACTGATCCAGACGGCTACCTTCCGTCCCAAGGGACTGTTAGGCCGGTTATACTGGTACAGTATGCTGCCTTTCCATCATTTTATTTTCCGTGGTATGATCCGCAATATCACGAAGCCGGCAAAAATGCCCCCGCAAAAAGTATTACCAACGCCTTGAGCAGCCGTTGTCATTCAGCAATGGAACCCGCGACCTCTGCTACATTCGGGATTCCATGACTTGCCATTAAAGAGGGGGAACCACGACTTGTCATTCAGCAGGGAACGTCCATTGATCAAGCCCCCCGCGGACAACATTTTTTCAACGAACAAATTCTTCAACAAACCCCTGGCAATACTTTTTTATGTCGTCCCTCACCACCGCAAATTGTTTCACAATCTCTTCTTCAGTACAGGTGGCTTTTGCGGGATCAGGAAAATTATAGTGTACCTGTTTTGCTTTGGCAGGAAAAAATGGACAACGTTCCCTTGCATGATCACAAACGGTAATCACAAAATCAAAATCGATCCCACGGTACTCCTCCACATTGTTGGATGTTTGTCCGGAAATATCGACCCCGTCCTGCTGCATCGTATCGATGGCCCGGGGATTGACTCCGTGTGTTTCGATGCCGGCGCTGCGGATCAGCGCAAGGTCACCTGCATATAACCGGAGGTACCCTTCAGCTATCTGGCTCCGGCAGCTGTTACCTGTACACAATACAAGGATCTTAGTCATATGTTTTTTTTAGTGGAAGATGCCTGGTTGCAGCAATCCGGACCGCAGCATCCGCTCGCCGCCTCAGCAGGTTTTTCCGCATAAACCGTCACACTGAAGATTCCAATACCTGACCGGTTAAACGAGTCAACCTCTGCAGCCGAAAGGTATCTGCGCAGGATATCATTGGGAATGATGATAGGTTTTTCTTTTTGTACAGAAACATTTCCAAAGCCCTGTGCGGAGATCATTTGCAGGTAATGGTCTTTCCCGATAGCTCCAGAAACACATCCTGCATACATTTCCGCTGCTTCCTGCAATGCCGTCGGCAATTCGCCGTTCAGCACAATGTCTGAAATGCTGAAATGTGCACCTGGCTTCAGCACCCGGAAGATCTCGCCCAGCACTGCCTGTTTATTTGGCACCAGGTTCAGCACACAGTTACTCACCACTACGTCGGCGTAATTGTCCTCTACCGGCATCTGTTCTATATCACCCTGCCGGAACTCCACATTGCTGAATGCAAGTTTCGCTGCATTGGCCCTTGCCTTTTCCACCATCGCCGGGGTAAAGTCAATTCCCAACACTTTCCCTGTATCACCCGTTTCAGACCTCGCGATAAACGCGTCGTTACCCGCGCCGGATCCAAGGTCAATAACCGTATCGCCGGTGTTGATTTTCGCGAACTGCGTTGGCAATCCGCAGCCCAGGCCAAGGTCAGCATCCTGGTTGTACCCTGTAAGACCGCTGTAATCGTCGGTCATGATATTATAAACTTCCGTGCTGCATCCACCCGAGCCGCAACAGGAGCCCTGGTTTACTTCTTTTTCCTGTAAGGCAATCTCACTGTACTTCTGCCTTACCAGTTCTTTTAGTTCCTGTTCTGTTTGCATAACACTAGTTTTATTTATTGTAATATTACGATTGACTGATTCAAAAAAAATCAACAACAGTTGTCCCTGTTAACGTACGGCACAAAGAAATTGCCCAGTGAGGTCCTGAACTGCGCCCATACTTTAGGATCAATGCAGTAACAAACGCTGGCACCTTCAATGTTTCCCTGGATCAGTCCGACACTCTTCAGTTCTTTCAGGTGCTGGCTGATAGTAGCCTGCGCCAGCCCAAGCTCCTCCACCAGGTCGCCGCAGATGCACACCTGTGCTTTCAGCAGGTGCTGGATGATGGCAATGCGCGCAGGATGCGCCAGGGCCTTCATCATCCGTGCCAGTTTGTTCTGCTTATCGTTAAAAATTTCTGTTTTCGTCAGACCCATTTCATCGCAATATTACGATTAATATAATTCCCGGTAAAAAAATTTTCACACACCCGGCAGTGATCACGTAACCACTGCCGGGTGCCGGGAAAAAAACCGTCGCAACTTCACGGAAGACCTATTTCTTTTCCACGATGCTTACTGCATAACCCCCACCCGCTGCGCAGTATTGCGAGAGTTTTGTTTTCCGGGTAACCTCCATCTTCCTGATGGTATAGGCCTGTGGCTTTGTGAGGTAATGGGCATCTTTTGCAT
>SDZZ01000097.1 GCA_004173255.1 Chitinophagaceae bacterium
CTGCCTTCACCAGGTAACCCCGGCCGTGCCTATCGCCTGGAAGAAGACGTGGAAATCGGAAGCTTCTACGGATTCCTGTACGCAGGCGTCGATGATAACGGGAATATCCTGATCTGGAAAGATGGGATCCGTGGCAAAGAGGCGATCAATGCAAGCAATGAAGCAAACGGAGACCGTGATAAAGTATACATGGGTCATGGTGCCCCTCACTACGAACTGTCATGGGGTAACACACTCAATTATAAAAATCTTGACCTGTCACTGTACTTCCGCGGACGGTTCGACTACCAGATCCTGAACCTGTACCAGATGTATTATGGTTTGAAAGCAGAACCCGGTGTGAACCTGATCAGGGATGCCTATACGCGGAACGGACATATCAATTCCGGCAAAGTGATCACCGATTATTTCCTGGAAGATGGCGATTATATCCGGCTGGAAAATATCACTCTTGGATGGGCACCTAAACTGAACATAAAACAAATCCGGAATTTCAGGGTATACGCGACCGTGAGGAACGTGTTTACCAGCACAAAGTTTACCGGTCTTGATCCCACATCGATTGGTGTAACGGGATTGACACCAGGCTACGGTGACCTCAATGTATATCCAACCACCCGTACATTCTCTGCCGGAGTGCAGGTAACGTTCTGATCTATTTACCCAAACACATCAATTAAATTTTTATGAAAAAGATAAAACTGATTCACCTGGGACTGGCACTGCTTCTTGCAGGCAGTTCCTGTACCAAACTGGACGAAGAACCATTCAGTGACCTTACATCAGACAGCTATTACCAGGATCGTAACTCAGTGATGGCCGCAGTTGTGCGTCCCTACGAACACGGACACTGGTGCGGCTGGGATGGCGACCGGTGGCTGCTTTCAGAACTATCGGGCGATCATTTCATCTGGGCCCAGAAAGGAAAACACGGGTACGATGGTGGCAACTGGGTGCGCCTGCATGGCCATAGCTGGACTGCCGAAGAAGGTACGGTTAACGGCGGATGGGTTGGTCCCTACCAGGGCATTTCCCAGTGTAACATCATCCTGCGCGATATCGCCGCCCTTGACTTCCCTTCGCTCGACATGACCGAAGAGGACAAAACCAACTACATCGCTGAACTGCGGGTATTGCGCGCCTGGTTCTACCTGTTCCTGATCGATTACTTCCGTGAAGTACCGATCATTGAACAGCCACAGGAACTGAAAGCGCAGTCAACCCCACAGGAAGTCTTCGCCTATATTGAAAAGGAACTTACCGAGGCCTTACCCGGCCTGCCAAAGAACACAAGGGCCGGTCGCTGGGACCAGGGCGGTGCCGCTGCATTGCTTGTAAGGTTGTACCTGAATGCCGAAAAATGGATTGGTACGCCTAAGTTCACCGAGTGTGCAACCTATGCCCAGGCTATCATTGATGGAACTTATGGAACCTACAGCATCGATACCGACTACAAAGGGCCGTTCCGTTCCGGGGTAAACGGATACCGTTCACCCGAGAATATTTTTGAATTTCCCCATGCTAAAAATATCTATGAGTTTGGATGGATGTACAACTCCATGATGCACTACCAGGAGCGTTATTCAATCGATAACGACTGGGGCGGATGGAATGGTATTTCACTTTCCCCATCACGTGACCTCGACGGAAATGTGTATCCCTACCAGCTGGGCAACCCTTACGAAAGTTTTTCGGCAGCTGACAAAAGGAAACAGCCTTTCCGCACAACCGGCAAAGGTGGTCAGTACGAAGGATTCTTCCTGATCGGCCAGCAATACGCATTCAACGCAGCTCAGGGTTTCGGATTTGACAGTACCGTTAAGGTGAATGGGACGGAAGAGTATAATGCAAAGCCGCTGGTATTTGTTGACCAGGTTGGGCGTTTCTCTGAAAAGCCCGGTGGTCGCTGGCTGGAAGGATCACACGTAACGACTGGTGAAGAAAATACCGGCGTACGCCTGCTGAAGTTCCCCTGGTTACCGATGTCGGAAAATCTTTTCCAGTTCAACTCGGCCCCCGAGATCCGGCTGGCTGAAATCTATTATGCCCTTGCCGAATGCAAATACCGGGGAGGTGATGTGGCAGGTGCTGCGACGCTGCTGGATGCAGTACGCGCCAGGAATTTTGCCAGCGATGCATGGACTGCCAACAGTTATGTATCGAACCCGGCACTGCTGAACGATGATGAATTTGTACGCGAACTCGGCAGGGAATTCCTGGGTGAACGCCATCGCCGGACCGACCTCGTTCGCTGGGACAGGTTTGGTGCTGAATGGTGGGACAAACCGGTCGACGGCAAGGACCGCACGGTATTCCCTATCCCGGCCCGCGCACTAAATGCCAATCCGTTATTAAAACCCAATGGGTATGAATAAGCTTTCACCCGCAGGCAGGTGTAAGTAGAGGCAATCAACAGGAATGGCCAACGTTAATTCGTTGGCCATTCCAATTTTAAACCCTTTATATGCCGATATCAGCAGCTGTTTGCCCGACACGATAGTACCCGGAGGTTAACAGGTCAGATTACACGAAGTGATTTCATCATCACCTGCTCACCTGCTGATACCCGCACGAAATACATACCCGGCGACAGCTGACTGATGTCGACGTTTTCGGTCTGGCTGAGTTTACTATATTTCTGTGTTTTTACAATCTGTCCACCCGCATCAACCACACTCATCGATCCTGCGCTGTTGATCATACCCGCATCGACGCTGATCGAAAAATGTTTGGTTGCCGGATTTGGGAAAATGGCCAGCCCCGCGTTCGGGTCGCTGTTCAGGGCGATCACCTTGCTGTAAGAAAACTTACCATCTTCGTCGATCAGTTTCAGGCGGTAGTAATCTGTTTTGTTGGAAGGCCGGCGGTTAACCACAGTGTATGAACCGCTTTTCTTTGCTGTCACAAAACGGATGCCTTTGAAATTAACGCCGTCTGCGCTGCCCTGCAGCTCATACCCCTGTACATTTTCTTCGTAGCTGACTGTCCAGCTCGAGATTAGCTGGTTGTTCTTCTCGGTGGTGTTAAAGTTCACCAGTTTCACCGCCAGCACCTGGCCGGAAAGTGCTGAAACCATGGCGTTATCAAAGTGACCAGAGTTACCGGCATAAGCACGGTAAGTATACTTTCCTGCCGGAAGGGTAGAAGTGGCACCGGCAAGGGTGTACCATGTTTCCATGTTATCGGTCGTTACGAAGTTGCGTGTAACAGAGCTTGCAACGATTGCGCCTGTTGAGTCAAGTATGTCAATTTTTGCCGTCCAGTTTACAAAGTTGCTCCAGCCTGCTTCACGGTTCGAATAATCGCCGCTGAATGACAGTGGACTGGCGTGATCAAGAACAAACTCCTGTGAAATAAAGCCATCCGAACTGGCAACATCCACATACTGGCTGCCATCAGATGCATGGTTGGCACCGGAGTTATAACCCGAACCAAGCAAACGCAGGATGTTGAATCCACCATTGGTGCAATTCCATCCGCCCCAGCTGTGGCCGGCACCGATTATATTATTCAGGTTGAGGATGCTTACAACGGGCGACTCAAAACTTCCGTTGTTCAGGAGGTTCTGGGCATTGACTGTGTGGTTGAAAGAAACCGTGACGAGGATCGCGGCAGAAAGTGAGAGGTAAAATCGACGGGTAGTTTGTAAAACTGTGTTCATAACGTACTGATTAGGGTTTGATCTTCTGGCAATCCCCTCAGTAGTTACTTTGATCAACGCAAAGACAAGCCGGACAGGTTCAGGTATGGATGGTTAGCTTGCCTCATAGTTTTAGTTGGATTAAGTAAGTTTCTTAGGGATTGTTCGAATTCGAGGGCAAGATATATTCCGTAACCGGACCTTGCAAGTGTTACGCAAAGAAATCTGTAAAATTTCCTGTCACGATGTAGTAGATCTACGAATTTCCCTTTGGAAACCGGGACAGGTGGGTTATTTTCGCGGCTCATTCAAGCTATCATAAAAACATTTCCTGCATGGCCCGTTACTCTGCGTTTATATTTGACATGAATGGTACTATGGTTGACGACATGCATTTCCACGAGAAGGCGTGGTATGAGATCATCGTTAACGAACTGCAGGCCCCGCTGACCTCGGAGCAACTGAAGTTGCAGATGTATGGAAAAAATGAAGAGTTGTTTGAACGGGTCTTTGGCGCAGGTAAATACACTGCCGACCAGGTCCGGGAACTATCCATGCGAAAGGAAAAACAATACCAGGCCGACTTCCTGCCTCACCTGAAACTGATCGATGGATTGGAAGTACTGCTTCAGAAAGCACAGCAGGAGAATATCGGTTTGGCTATCGGAACCGCAGCCATTACCTTCAATGTGGACTATGTCCTGGACCGGCTCGGACTCCGGCATTTTTTCCCCGTTATCATCGGACCCGAAGATGTGAAGGTCAGCAAACCTGATCCGGAGGTTTTCCTGAAAGCGGCCGAAAGGCTGGGTGTAGACCCCGCCGCCTGCGTGGTTTTTGAAGATGCACCGAAAGGTATTGAAGCCGCAAAAAGGGCGGGTATGAAAGCCGTTGGCATCAGCAGTTTCCATACTGCCGAAGAATTGCAGAACGATAATGTGCTGTGTGTGGTAGCCGATTACAACGACCCGGCGCTTGGCCAGTTGTTTTCATAACCCGTGCCGGTGCCAGAAGTCTGTACGACCCTTCACCGGGCCGGTGGTCTTCATAACCTCCTACCTGATCCGGATCACCTGTTTTACCGAAGGATCTTTTACCTGATGACGCACAGTTTGTTTGCCCGGTTCCTGCACGGTTATATGCACTGGCAGCTTCTGCCATGTTTCAATCCGGAAATAACCATTCTTATCCGTCAAGCATTCTTCTTCCCCTTCGACTATATATACATACAGTTTTGCAGCAGGGGCTGAATTCTTTCCAGCGTATACATGGCCTTCCACCACGGTTGGCTTTGTTTGCTGGCGCTGCATGCTGATTTGCTTCGGAATGAAAGATGGTGAGTGAATGCCCGCACCGGTACCAAGTACAATCAGGAATAAAAGTGGAAACATAAAATGAAATTTGCTGGTTAGAGTTCAGTCTACTAGATTTGTAGACAAACGTACCACATTCTTTTTTAGGGTAAATACCTTCATCAAATATTGTGAATATTTTATGGCGAGAATCAGTCCAGTCAACCTGTCTACGCTGACCGTCCCGGTAAGGGAGGCATTTGACGAGCACCAGCGGGAATATGACCAACGTATTACCAATACGAAAGCAACGCTGGCCCATTCGATTCCGGCGTTGCTCGCTTATATGCAGTGGTACCCGCTTTACCAGGAGCTGGAGCAACTGTTGGGTAAACAACTGGCCCGTCATTATGCGTACGCTGTTTCCAGTGGCAGCGACTGCCCCGTTTGTTCCACTTTTTTCCGCAAGATGATTATTGAAGCGGGTGAAGATCCTGTCTTATCCGGACTTTCAGAAACCGATAAACAATTACTCGCGTTTGGCTCCTGCATTTCGAAACGGCAGGGTCATATTGCCGACCATGTGTATAACCCCATTGCTTCCCGGTATTCCAAAAAAGACCTGGTCACTATTGTTGCATTCACGGGGCAGATGATCGCAAGTAATATTTTCAATAACGTGGTCGAAACAGATCTTGATGAAGACCTGGTTGAGTACCAGCCACCGGTTCAATCGATCTGGAAACATGCCTGAGTAATACATCGAATTCCTTTCACAGGCAAAGGCCGACCGGACATCACTTCGGCGGGCGCTACCCCTGAGTCCGGAATCGGCCATGGGTCGGCCTTCTGTTGCACTGCGGTCAGGATAAGTCTAAAAGTCATTACTTGCGGGCCCCTTGACTTTTGCCTCCAGCGAGCTGATCAATTTCTGCATCTGCTGTTCAACCAGCTCGTCCAATTCGGTATAAAGCCGGCGGAATCTTAACCCACCACCATAGTAGTCGGACGACTTTTCTTTACTGTTTGTTAACCGGAACGGAAAGGTGGCAGGCAGCGTATCCAGGTCAACCTGGAAATCCGTGAAACTGAACTTGAGTTTTCCATCCTTAACCCAGATGTTGTACGTCATGGGACAGAATGTAAGGGCATGGCGGTTTTTAAAAATCCCAAACTTAAGGTTTACCCATATGTTCCCCCTTCCTGTCAGCTCCCCGGTTTCCTTGTCTTCGATGTACACAAAGAACCTCGCGCTGTTGAAGGTTTCGGTCAGCCATTGACGGCTCCTGATAAAAAGTTCTTCTTTTGTGGTACCCGGTACTTCAATTATTCCTTTGTATGCAACCGCGTCCTCCGTCTGGGCCTGCAGATCCGGTACACTAAAAAAAATGATAAAGGCAATGAGGTAAAATTTCTTCATGGCAAATTGATTTGGAACTAAAACAACTCAAAATTCCAGGCAGGAGATGTTAATGGGAACTCATTTCATATTTCTTTAACCATGCAACCTCATAGTATTAACTTTGGCCGACAGCATGCGCAGGTGTTACCGGAATCGCTGCGCCTTGCAACATCCCAAAAAAAAATTCAGAAAATGGCAAAGACTATTGCGGCAAAACTGGTGGAAATACTGGTGGATGCCGGCGTAAAACGGGTACATGGTGTGGTGGGTGACTCGCTGAACGGTATTGTGGATGAGATCCGGCGGAACAAAAATATTGAGTGGGTGCACTACCGCCATGAAGAGGCGGCTGCGTTTGCAGCTGGTGCCGAGGCGCAGCTGACAGGGCGGCTTGCCGTCTGTGCCGGAAGTTGCGGCCCGGGAAACCTGCACCTCATCAATGGGTTGTACGATTGCCATCGCAGCATGGCACCCGTGCTTGCCATTGCCGCCCATATTCCAAGCAGCGAGATCGGTACAGGGTACTTCCAGGAAACCCATCCTGAACTCCTGTTCCAGGAGTGCAGCCATTATTGTGAAATGATCTTTTCGGGGAAACAGGTTCCCCGTATTCCACATATTGCCATCCGTAACGCACTTGGATTAAAAGGGGTAGCCGTGATTGGCATTTCCGGTGACGTAGCAATGGAAAAAATCGAAGAAAATACCGACCAGCCCTTATTTATCAACAAGCCGGTCATCCGCCCATCGGATGCGGAATTGAAAATGCTGGCGGCCACCATCGCTCAATCGTCAAAGGTTACCCTGCTCTGCGGTAGCGGCTGTGCCGGGGCGCACGACGAACTGTTAGCCATTGGGGCAAAACTGAAATCACCCATGGTACATGCCTTGCGTGGCAAGGAACATGTGGAATACGATAATCCGTATGATGTGGGTATGACTGGTCTCATTGGTTTTGCATCGGGTTACCATGCCATGGAAGAGGCCGACCTGGTGATCATGCTGGGTACCGATTTCCCTTACCCTGACTGGTACCCGAAAAAAACGACTATTGTGCAGGTTGACGTCCGCGCGGAGCGCCTGGGACGCCGGGCCAATATTCAGCAGGGACTCGTTGGCGAAGTCAAAGAAACTCTGACGGTGTTGCTGGGTATGCTCGAAACCAAAACGGATACCACACACCTGGACAAATGCGTGGAGCGGTACCATAAGAGCCGGAAGAACCTGGACTCACATGCCACAGGTAAAGCCGGCGTTAAGCTGATCCATCCGGAATACCTGACCAGCCTGGTCAACGCAAGGGCGGCAGCCGATGCAATCTTTACAGCGGATGTAGGTGAACCGACAGTGTGGGCTGCACGGTACCTGAAAATGACAAAGGAGCGCAGGCTTATTGGCTCGTTCAACCATGGCTCCATGGCCAGTGCCATGCCACAGGCCATTGGTGCACAGATTGAATACCCTGGCAGGCAGGTGATCTCGCTTTCGGGTGATGGTGGATTTGCAATGATGATGGGTGACCTGCTTACAATTTACCAATACAACCTGCCGGTCAAGATCATTATTTACAATAACAGTTCGCTGGGATTTGTGGCCATGGAAATGAAGGTAGCCGGACTGCCACCGTTCGGGACCGATTTAAAAAACCCCGACTTTGCAAAAATGGCGGAAGCCATAGGTATAATGGGAATCCGGGTGGAAACACCTGATGCCATACAACCCGCATTGGATAAGGCGTTCATGCACGACGGTCCGGTATTGATTGATGCGGTGGTTAATCCGTCGGAACTGACCATGCCTCCCAAAATTGACATTTCACAGGCCAGGGGTTTTGGTGTATATGCATTGAAACAGATTTTTAACGGGGAAGGGGCTGAAGTATGGCAAACGATTGAAACCAATTTCCTGGGAAAATAATACGTACCGGGAGATGTTGGTTAATAGCCGCCGACAAGGCCCGTATCATTTCCTCGTCAGCATACGATCAATATTGCGGTCGTATGCTGCCATTTCTTTTTTCTTTTCGAAAAAGATTTCATAATGGGCCTTTATAAAGGCCGCGAGTGGTGTAGCAATGAATGCGCCCATGACACCGAATGCGGCAGTCATCAGCAATAACATGATCAACAGCGACACCGGGTGTATTTTCATTGTCTTTGACCGGATCCGCGGGATCAGGAAATCGCCAATGATTTCATCGAGCACAATATAAAAACCCGCTGTCCAGAGCCCGAGCGTTGGGGAGACGGTAAAGGCAATCAGGATGGGTGGAACGGCCATGATGTAGAAACCGATTTTGGGAATCAGTTCCGCAAAGAATGTAACCCCGGCCCATACCCACACACCGGGGATGCCCATAAAGTAAAGGAAGATCCATACAATGACTGCGCGGATCAGACCCGCCACTACATTCGACCACATCCAGCCGATGGTCATTGTGGAAGCATAAGCGAAGGCCTCTGATGCCCGTTCCTGTTTCTGCTCAGGGAACCAGGAGAGGTATAATTGCAGCAGTGGTCGCGGATTGATCAGCATATAAGCCACCAGGCAGAAAAAGAAAATCACCAAAAGCACATTGCTGAACAGGTTGAGCGAGTATTGGCCAACCTGGTTGATCACCGATGAGATTTGTGATGCGCCCGGTGAAATGGGTGCTGCCGTGCCGGAGTCGTCGCTGTGACTGCCGATCCATTCGGTCAGTCGCGCATTCAGTGTGCTGAGGTAGGAAGGTAAATTGGTGATCAGCAGTTTTACCTGTGTAATCATCTTGGGAACCACCATCCAGCCAATCAGCGCAAACATCACAAGCATCCCAAAGAAGACGATGAGGGAGGCAACGGTTCGTGACATACCCTTCTGTTGCAGCCTCGTAACGGGCGCGTTCAGGACGATAGTGATCACGATTGCAAAAAAGATCAGCAGCAACACGTCGATCACCTGGTGCACAAACCAGATACTGATAAAAAGTCCGGCAGCGAGGTAAACGAGCCTGGATAAGTGTTTATATTCCATAGTTCAAAAGGGACCACAACCCTTGTGAAATTACGGAATTATTCCCCCTTCAAACTTTTTACCGGGTTCATGGTGGCTGCCTTGATGGACTGCAACCCGACCGTAATAAATGCGATTAAGATAGCCAGCGAGCCTGCCGCTACAAATACCCACCATTGCAGGTTGACCCGGAATGCAAAATCCTTCAGCCAGCTGTTCATGAGATACCACGCAACAGGGGTCGCCACTACAATTGCGATCAGGGTAAGTTTGATAAAGTCTTTTGAAATCAGCAATACAATGCCGCTGACGCTTGAGCCGAGTACCTTTCGGATGCCGATTTCCTTAATGCGTTGCAATGTAGAGAATGCGGCCAGACCGAACAGTCCGAGACAGGCGAGTATTATGGCCAGACTGGAAAAGGTAGTAAATATGCTGACCGATTTCTGTTCGGCAACATAGAGCTTGTTATATTCTTCATCCAGGAACTGGTATTCGAACGGACGATCCGGCACGCGCTCTTTCCAGGTCTTTTGCAGGAAGTCGATCGTCGCCTCCGTGTTCTGGCCATTGGTGCGCACAAATATGCCATTCACATTTTCCCTGTCAAGGAACAACATCAACGGGCCAATCGGATCATGCAGGGAAGAAAAGTTGAAGTCCCGTACAACCCCTTTTATAATGCCGCCGGTACTGCCTTTGAATGCGGATTTACCAACAGCCTGCTCCGCTGATGCATAACCGAGGCTTTTAGCGGCGGTTTCGTTAATGATAAAGGAATATTTCCAGTTTTTACCGTTATCGGTGGTATCCATCAGCGACAAATCGGATTCCACGAAATCAGTTCCTGCAACCAGTTTCATGCCCATTGTTTTCAGGTAACCCAGGTCGGATGGAATGGCGGTGATAACAATATTTTTTGTACCGGTTCCGGGATCAGAGCTAAGACCATCACCCCACTGGGCGTACGAAGGGCTTGAATTTCCTCCGGTGACACTCACCACATTTGGGTTGCGCCGCATGGCCTCCGCCATTGATGGATATTTTTCCAGTATCTGGTAACTCATCGGGATCTCAATTACATGATCACGGTTATACCCGATGTCTTTACTCCGCATGTAATCCAGCTGCTGAACAATAACCATGGTGCACACAATAAGGCACACCGACACGGCGAACTGGAACACGATGAGCGATTTCCGGAACAGCCCACCCGACGAGGTAAGCCTGATGCCCGACTTAAGTGTATTGATCAGTTTTGCATTGGACAAAAGCAAAGCCGGATAGCTGCCCGATACAAAACCGATAAGGATGCAGAACAGCAGTGCGACTGCAACCGGCAGGGGTTTGAGCAGTGTCTGCAGGAAAAGTTGTTTGCCCGTTAACTCATTGAATGAAGGCATCAGGACAGTTGCCAGCACGCAGGCGAACAGCAGGGAGATAAAGGTAAGCAGCATGGATTCACCGATAAACTGGCCGAACAACTGACTGCGCTGGGCACCGAGTACTTTACGGATGCCGATCTCGGAAGCACGTGAACTCGATTGAACGGTGGAAAGGTTGGTGTAATTGATGCAGGCAATAACGAGAATGAGTATGGAAATGATGCTGATAATATAAATGGTGTTCAGGTTGCCATTGGCTTCGAGACCGCTCAGGTCTGACCTGAGGTGTACGTCAGCCATCGGCTGCAGCGTGTACTCCAGTTTACCTTCCTCCATCTTCAATTCGTTTTTGCTGACCCCGTCCATATAAGCATTTAACTGGGTTTGCAATCCGGCAAGGGATGTATTGGGTTTCAGTAAAATATAGGTGATATAGTTGGCTGACCACCACTGTTCGGTTTTCGACGCATTGGCCGAGGAAAAAGAAGCGACGAAGTCAAATTTGATCTGCGAGTTTTCCGGTGCATCGGCGATGACACCCGTAACCTCAAAATCTTTCCTGTTTTCAATATTGATCGATTTGCCGATCGGATCCACGGTACCGAAATACTTACGGGCAGTAGACCGGGTCAGTAATACTTTGTTGGGCGCATCCAGCGCAGTGGATTTGTTGCCGGCAAGTAATTGAAAGCTGAAAACATCCAGGAAGCTGGAGTCTGCATAAAGAAATCTTTTTTCCCTGAACACCTGCCCGTCGGCTTTCACTACAGGGGAGGTATTGTATACGCGGACAAATGACTGGATCTGCGGGAACGTGCGTTGCAGTTGGGGTCCGGCCTTGGTTCCCGTAAGTGCAGTACGTTCCATTCCTGCCTTTTCACCATAAGCCATCGTTACCCGTGCAATCTGCCCCACATTTTCATGGAACCTGTCATATCCTTTTTCATTGATCACGTACAGCGCAATGAGCATACAGCTGGTCAGGCCAACCGTGAGACCAACGAGGTTCACGATCGTATACAGTTTGTTCTTGGCTAGTTTTCTCCAGGCTATTTTCAGGTATGTCCTAATCATTTCTAAACGGTTGTGTTGTTGGTTTGCCTTATCCCTTATGTCGCAGCATCATGGTCCCTGCGAAAAGTACGAGGTGAATGAAAACAACGTACCAAACGAATAAATCCTTACAAATGAGGAGTTTGAAAGTTGATGCCGGGCGCTGGTTGTGCGGATGTGGACAACAGGTGTACGTTAACGATACAGTGTGTCTCGTCCTGAAAAAGCTATACAGGTTTTTGTCTCGTCTTAAAAAAGCTTTACAGGTTTTTAAATCATGGGTCTTTTCCGGGTGACGGGCCTTTAAGGATAGCCACTTCCATCATGTTAAGTCAACGTTACCCGGACGTCAACAAATAGTTACGCGATCACCAACTAATCATTAACTCTCACAATCGTGATTTTAACAATTGTCTGGCAAATCATATTTGCGGCTAAAATAACCCGCTTATGTCACTGCATTTACCTTTTTGTAAAAAGACGGTATTGCTCGCCATCCTTTCCCT
>SDZZ01000098.1 GCA_004173255.1 Chitinophagaceae bacterium
CCGGCCAATACCACCCCGGCCAATTCAAACGATAAGTACCGGGTGCTGGTAGGAACATCGATCCTGAATTTGCTGAACCTTGGTTGCCGTGCAACGGATGTAACCAACGCCGTTACACTGAGCGTAATCACCTGCGATCCGGTGCTGGACCTGGAAGTGGTTAATCTGACCGCATCGCTGGTCAATTCAAGAACGCAACTCAAATGGACAGCGATGGGTGTTGATGCCGCTGCTGTTTTCCATGTCGAGAAAAGTACTGACGGGAATAATTTTGCGGAGATAGGGGAGCTGCCTGCTGATGCGGGTACTGCGAGCAGGTATGTATTTACCGATCCTGTTTCGCTGCAAGGCCGCGCCTGGTACAGGTTGCGCACGGGAAACACGAATGGTTCAAAATCATATACCCGGGTGCTGGCCATCAGCCAGGGTGAAAAAGACCTGGCCTTCTCCACCGTGGTTAACCCGTTTTCACATGTCTTGTTATTTGATATCCTGTCGCCCAAACGCGCATCACTGGAAGTAACCTTACTCGATGCAGGCGGCCGGCCTGTGAAGGCAGCCACGTTTGAAGTTCAATCGGGCACCAACCAGTTATCGTTTACCAATACCGGCGCGCTTACACCGGGCATGTATATCCTGCGGGTGGAACAGGAAGGGAAAAGTATTTTCAGGAAGGTGATGAAGCAATAAGCAGGGTACGCGTAATGCGGTCACCGGACTACAATACACCCGGGTTATCGCTGATACCCTTGTTGATTTCGGTGGTTTCAGTTTTGGTTTCAACCACCGTATATTTTTTAAAGAATCTTTTCTGGAACACAAAAAGCGTGATCACACCGGCAGAAATAGATGCATCGGCTATATTGAAGATGGGGCTGAAAAACTGGAAATCATCACCGCCGATCCACGGAATCCATTCAGGCCAGGTGGAATCAATAAATTCAAAATGTAACATATCGACCACGCGTCCGTGAAGGAAGCCTGCATACCCTTGTGCCGGGAATATATGGGCAACGTACGTATCGGTGCTTTCCTCGAAAATCATTCCGTAGAACATGGAGTCGATCAGGTTACCCAGTGCACCTGCATAGATGAGGGCGGCACAGATTATAAAACCACGGTGGTAGTTCATCTTTACAATGCGGCCAAGGTACCACGTACCAAAGACCACGGCTACCAGCCTGAAAAGGGTGAGGGCCAGCTTGCCCCACTCGCCGCCAAACTCCCAGCCCCAGGCCATGCCCCGGTTCTCGATGAAATAAAGTTCGAACCAGTGAAAGCCCATCACATACTTCACATGGCCGAAGTCGAATGAAGTCTTGATCCAGATTTTCAAGGCCTGGTCAACAAAGATGATAAGGACTATAAAGAGGACGACGTTTCTAAGCTTCACTTAGTGGTTTTTAAGCCGCAAATATAGGCGAAAAGCGGTGGAGATGCACACCCGCGGCAGGGGGACGGCCTGGGGTAAAGATCGAATGCAACGGGGATGAATCCGGCCAGTAATCGGGGAACAATGCCCGATAACCGGGTCAGAACGTTGGCCGGCAATCCCCAATCAGAGCTGTAACCTGGAAGTCAACCGGGACCGGCTAAAATAAAAAGTCCCCCATTAGGGGGACTCAATTCTTTTTACGTATGGCTGCTGCTTTACTTAGCTTTTCAGGAATGGATGGCGTGCTTTTGTTTCACTGGTGAACTCGGTTCCTTTTGGGTATGGATCCACCATTGGGAATACACGGGCCTTGCTTGCTGAACGGCTTTGTCCTTCCAGTAATGCCTGCAGGTAAGGGGTGAGATTAGGTTTTCTTTTTGAAGTGGTTTCTTCCGGGATTGCTTTCAGCGGGTAGGCCGAAGCTGCGAAGAAAGATGCTGGTTGATTAGACTGCATAGAGTTGGATTTTTGAACGGATAATTTGAATTTAAAGGGGTAAGATAATCTGCCTCGCCGGGACGTAAAAGCGTTCTGCCAAAAAAAGGGGCAAAATCGTAGATTTCACCCCTTTTTTAACGTGCTTTTACGATTCTCAGATCTTCCCGACCATCTGGCCAGGGATTACCCACTGGTCAAACTCGGCAGGTTTTACATAACCCAGTTTCACCGCCATTTCCTTCAGTGTAGTTCCTTCCTTATGTGCCTTCTGCGCAATTTCAGCTGCCTTGTAGTAGCCGATTTTTGTATTCAGCGAGGTCACGAGCATGAGTGAGTTCTGTACGTGTTTCTTAATGTTGGCTTCGATGGGTTCTATACCGACCGCGCATTTGTCATTGAAACTTACACAACCATCTGCAATAAGACGGGCGCTGTGCAGGAAGTTGTAGATCATCACCGGTTTGAAAACATTCAGTTCAAAATGACCCGTTGCACCACCGATGCCAATGGCGACGTCATTTCCCATGACCTGTGCGGCAATCATAGTGAGTGCCTCGCATTGTGTGGGATTTACTTTTCCGGGCATGATGGACGAGCCCGGTTCGTTGTCGGGGATGAAAAGTTCGCCGATGCCGCTGCGCGGTCCGGAGGATAACATGCGGATATCGTTCGCGATTTTCATCAGGCTGACTGCAACGGTTTTCAATGCACCGTGTGCTTCAACGATGGCATCGTGTGCCGCCAGTGCTTCAAATTTATTTTCGGCAGTAACGAATGGAAGCCTGGTCAGTTTGGAAATCTGTTTGGCAACGTTCACTGAATAATTCGGAGGGGTGTTGATACCCGTGCCCACTGCGGTGCCACCGAGTGCCAGTTCACTGAGGTGGGCGAGCGAGTTATTGATCGCGCGGAGCCCGTGGTCAAGCTGCGATACATAACCGCTGAATTCCTGACCCACGGTAAGTGGGGTGGCATCCATAAAGTGGGTACGACCGATCTTCACCACCTTCATGTATTTCTTGCTCTTTTTAGCCAGTGTGTCGCGCAGTTTTTTGATGCCGGGAATAGTCTTTTCCACCAGGATCTGGTAGGCGGCAATATGCATGGCGGTAGGGAAGGTATCATTGGATGACTGTGATTTGTTTACGTCATCATTTGGATGCAGGAACTTTTCCTTGTCGCTCAGTTTGCCCCCTTTGATCACATGACCGCGATAAGCCACCACCTCGTTTACGTTCATGTTACTTTGTGTGCCGCTTCCCGTTTGCCATACGACCAGCGGGAACGCGTCATCCAGTTTGCCCTCGAGGATTTCATCACATGCCTTGCCAATCAGGTCGGCTTTGTTTTTTGCAAGCACACCCGCCTGCTGGTTGGTAATGGCCGCCGCCTTCTTCAGGTAAGCAAATGCGCGGATAATTTCCTTTGGCATTTTGTTGATATCGGTGGCAATCTGGAAGTTGTCGATACTGCGTTGGGTCTGCGCTCCGTAGTACGCTTTGGCCGGAACTTTCACTTCGCCCATGGTATCTTTCTCTATACGATAGTCCATATAGTGTATGTTTTAGGTGCCGCAAATTTACTGAATTACCGCATTGACCTGTCCATTACGCACTTAACTTTACCCTGAACACAAAAACAAAACAAATGAAGGGTTTTTGCGAAGCAGTTTGTGATCCCGGGACAATCTCATTCCCGATAGCACATTCTATCCCTGGAAAAAGGTTACCCGAAGCGGGAAGTTGTTATCCCGTAAGGATCGCTCCGAGGGTGGCAGGTGGTGGTCCTGGCAACACCTTATCAAAAGCGATACATAGTCGCGCTGTAATAATTTCATCTATCATTCTTCTTTTGTTGGTTGTCCTAACCTCACCCGCCAGTTCGCAGTCGTACAAGTCAATGAGCAAACTTGTCAAAAGCGACCTTGAATTTGCGGCCAGCCAATATAAGATCATGATGGCCAATACGCCCGACAGCGTGATGCCACGGAACTATAATCCAAAGGATAAAAAATTTGTCACCAGTAAGACCAGCTGGTGGACCAGCGGGTTTTATCCGGGCTCGCTATTCTACATTTATGAATTTACCCACGATACAGCAATCCTTGCTGAAGCCACGCGCAGGTTGGGTATTCTTGAAAAGGAAAAATTCCATACCAAGGATCACGACCTTGGTTTCATGATCTTCAACAGTTTTGGCAATGCCTATCGTATCACAAAAAAGGAAGAGTATAAAAAAGTGGTGCTGACGGCTTCTGAAACCCTGACCCGCCGTTACCGCCCCATCCTGCATTCGATGCAGTCGTGGGATTCAAACGCCAGCTACCGCAGCCCGGTTATCATCGACAACATGATGAACCTTGAAATGCTTTGCTGGAGCGCCGATGAAATCAGGGAGCCTAAGTATAAGGTGATAGCAATTGACCATACGGAAACGGCGATGAAGAACCATTACCGTCCGGATTTCAGTTCGTATCACGTGGTGGATTATAACCCGCAGACAGGCGCTGTACTCAATAAGAAAACCGCGCAGGGGTATGCCGATGAGTCGGCATGGGCAAGGGGCCAGTCGTGGGGGTTGTATGGATTCACCTCCATGTACCGTTTTACCAGGGAGCCGAGATACCTGGCACAGGCAAGGGGTATCGCTCAATTCATACTCCATCACCCGAATATGCCGAAGGATAAAATCCCTTACTGGGATTTTAATGCACCTGACATTCCCAATACATACCGTGATGTATCAGCTGCAGCCATCCTTGCCTCTGCATTACTTGAGTTGGGTAGATATGTGGATGCCGGTGAAAGGAACGAGTATGTATCAACCGCAGCCACCATCCTGAAGAATCTTTCTGGCAAAAAGTATATGAGCGGAAAAGGGGAGAATGGCGGGTTTATCCTGAAACACAGCGTGGGCGCGGTTCCATATAACTCGGAGGTGGATTTTTCGCTGACCTATGCAGATTATTATTTCCTGGAAGCGTTGCTGAGGATGCAGAAATGGTACCTGATGATTTCTGTAAATGACATAGATGGTTCAGGTCCGGTTGATGGGAAATACCTGATTCGCGACAAAGAGTTGAAAAAAGCTATGCGTAAGAAAAGCCGGAAGATAAAAAGCGGGAACTGGGAGTTTCATGATCTTGATCTCCGCCGTCCTTTTGAACCGTCTGCCACAAGGCCTTCCCCGGTTGAATAAGCGCGCCAACTGCAGGGGAGGGTGTATCAACCTTGTTGAAGACCTGCAGCAGGAAGTGGCATAACTTATCCTTGTTTCGAAAAATCTGCTTTTCTTTTTTCAAGGAATGCCGTTACCCCTTCTTTCATTTCGCTGGTTCCAAAGCCTTCACCAAATAACCGGATCTCCTCTGCGTAACCGTCGCGGCTGGCATCTGCCGATGCATTGATGGCCGTGATGGCACGACTGATGGCTGCAGGTCCTTTCTGGATTATTACTCTCAGCAGTTCATTACATTTATCCAGCAGTCCATCGGTACCAGTAACATGATTTACAAGGCCGATGCGATGGGCTTCCGCCGCATCAATCATATTTCCTGTCATGATCAGTTCCATGGCCCGGCCCTTACCAACCAGCTGAGTCAGGCGTTGTGTACCGCCATAACCAGGGATCAAGCCGAGGTTCACTTCTGGCTGGCCAAACTTTGCGTTTTCCGAGGCTATCCTGAAATGGCAGCTCATGGCCAGTTCGCAACCTCCACCCAACGCGAAACCATTTACCGCAGCTACAACGGGTTTGGGCGAGTTTTCAATTTTATCAAAGACCAGCTCCTGACCTTTTTTCGCCAGAGCCGCGCCAGCACCGGCATTCAGGCTGAGGAATTCGGATATGTCCGCCCCGGCTACAAATGCTTTTGGTCCGGCGCCGGTTATGAGCACGGCTTTTACATCGTTATTGCTGTACACATCCGTCATTACTTTTCCCAGTTCTTCGATTACGGTTTTGTTGAGTGCATTCAATTTGTCCGGACGGTTGATTGTTACGGTCAGGATACCATTGTCGGCGGAGGTCAGGAGGCTTTCGTACATATCAGGAGTTTGAAAAGTCAACAGTTATCTGGAGGCGCTGGCTCAGAAGTTACGATTGGTTTTAACCCAGTCTTTAATATAGCCGGCTATATCGGCAGTGGCGGCACCGGGGGCAAACAGTTTGCCCACACCCATTTCCTGGAGGGTTTTCATATCTTCTTCCGGTATGATGCCACCGCCGGTCAGCAGTACATCATCCATTTTTTTTTCTTTCATCAGGGCGATGATCCGTGGAAAGACAGTCATATGGGCACCGGACAAAATACTTACTCCGATGGCGTCCACATCTTCCTGGAGTGCAGCATTGACAACCATTTCGGCCGTTTGCCGTAGCCCGGTATAAATCACTTCCATGCCTGCGTCGCGCATGGCCGTGGCGATTACTTTCGCTCCGCGGTCGTGCCCGTCGAGCCCGACTTTCGCCACCAAGATCCTGACCGGTCTGTTCATATAGCAAGTTTAGTTGATCATTCCACAAAAGCCTTCAGTGCTGACTTGATGCGACTGATCGTTTCGGTTTTACCGATGATGGCTGCAATGTCAAACACCGGCGGACCAAACTTTCCACCCACCAGCATAATGCGGAAGGGCAGCTGCAGTTCGCCTGCTTTTATATTCTGTAAAGCTGCGGTTTTTTTAAATCCCTCTTCAATAAATGCGCTGTCGAATTCTGGTGTTGCGTCCAGCTCTTCGGAAAACAGTTCAAAGAAACGTTCTTTCTCCGTATTCCATTTTGGTTTTACAGCTGCAAGGTCCCAGCTGATGGGGGCGCGGAAGAAGAAGGAAGTCTGGGTAATGAAATCCGGCAACAACGTGCAGCGGTCTTTTACAGCTGCGATTACCTGCGCGGCAAAAGCCTCTTCCTTCACATCAATGCCATCGGCTTTTAATAATGGAAGCACTACTTCGGCCAGGCGTTCGGGGCTGGCTGCCTTGATCCATTCATGATTGAACCAGCGGGCTTTTTCATAATCAAATTTTGCACCGGCGCTGTGTACGCGGTCCATTGAAAATACCTTTATCAACTCATCGAGGCTGAACAGTTCTTTTTCTGTTCCGTCGTTCCATCCAAGCAATGCAAGCAGGTTAATAAAAGCCTCGGGCAAGAAACCTTTCTCCCTGAATCCTTCCGTCAGTTCGTTTGTTTTCGCATCAGTCCAGTTCATTGCAAAAACAGGGAAACCATATTTGGCCCCATCGCGTTTGCTTAGTTTACCGTTCGGGCCCAGGATCAATGGAAGATGCGCCCACTGTGGCATCTGGTCCAGTCCGAACAAATATTTCCACAGCAGCACGTGTACAGGTGCCGAGGGTAACCACTCTTCCCCGCGGAACGCGTGCGTGATCTCCATCAGTTTATCATCCACTACCACGGCCAGGTGATATGTCGGCATGCCATCTGCTTTCAACAACACTTTGTCATCGACCAGTCCGGTTTCAAAATTTACTTCACCACGGATCATATCGGTAAACCCGATCGTTTCATTTTCAGGCATTTTTATCCGGATTACATAACGGGTATTTTCATCCAGCAAGCGTTGGGTCGTGTCCGCATCGAGGCTAAGTGAATTGCGCATGCCCATACGCAGGCGGTGATCGTATTGTGGCGAGGGATTGATGTCCGATTTGTATTGTTGCCTCATAGCTTCCAGTTCTTCCGGCGTATCGAACGCATAGTAGGCGTGACCGTCGCGCACGAGTTGTTCGGCGTATTGCTGGTACAGTCCTTCGGCTTTGCGTTCGCTCTGCCGATAGGGGCCATAGGATCCGGGTTTGGCCGGACTTTCATCAGGCTCAATACCCAGCCACTGCAGGCATTCCATGATATATTCTTCTGCGCCGGCCACATAGCGGCTCTGGTCGGTATCTTCAATACGCAGGATAAATTTTCCACCCTGGTTTTTGGCGAACAGGTAATTGTATAAAACGGTGCGGATACCACCGAGGTGGAGTCCGCCGGTCGGGCTGGGAGCGAAGCGCACACGAACATTACTCATAGTTCGCAAAGATAAAAGGGAACGCCATGCGATGGGACGAAAGGCAGGTGTTATCTTTGCAGGGATGAAAAACTATTTTATCAAAACTCCCTGGTGGCTCAAGAAAATCTACCCTGCATACATCTGGGATGTTCCCACGAAGGAGAAGATAGTTTACCTCACGTTCGATGATGGTCCGCATGCCGTTGCCACCCCGTTTGTGCTCGATGAATTAAAGAAGGCTGGTGCTACGGCCACATTTTTCTGTATCGGAAAGAACGTGTTGCAGGAACCGGTGCTTTACCGCCGGATCCTCGACGAGGGCCATTCGGTCGGCAATCATACATTCAATCATCTCAATGGATGGAAGACCGCGAATGACGTGTACCTGAAAGATGTTGCGGAAGCCGGCAAACATATCGATAGCGACATGTTCCGTCCGCCCTACGGAAGGATCGGAAGGTTCCAGGCATCGGCGCTTGCCAATGCGTTAAAGAAGCCCGCTGTGAAGGTGGTGATGTGGGATGTGTTAAGTGGTGACTTTGATACCACGCTCAGTGGAGAAGCATGCCTGAAGAACATTGTGCTCAACATCCGTCCAGGTTCCATTGTTATTATGCATGACAGCCAGAAAGCATGGGAGCGGCTCAGTTACTTACTGCCGTTGTTGCTGGTGTATCTCCGCGAACAAGGATACGCAATAAAAAAGTTGTGAATATTGTTGATCAGGGTCAATGTGAAAAGGAAACGGCTCGATCTTAGGTGGAAGGGATAAAGTGCTGGTAATCATTCAAAAATTTAGGGCCTGGGTAGAAACCCTGGCCCGTTTTTAATCCGTACCCTATGAAAACTGGATTAAAGGTATTATTTTTTTTCATTTGGCCAAACTAATTTAAAACTCTTTGGCCCCTGTTTTCGTAGCCTGCTGCGGGTTTCAGGAAATTGAAAGGTCTATGTTACTGATTGATACGCACTCACACGTTTATTCCACCGAATTTGAAAATGACCAGCCAGACATGCTGAAACGCGCGCTCGACGCGGGTGTTGGCACTATCCTGATGCCGGCAATTGACCGCTCGACCCACGGATTGATGCTTGACACCGAAAGGGATAACCCTGGCCATTGTTTGTCCATGATGGGGCTGCACCCCTGCTCCGTGAAAGAGAACTTCCAGGATGAACTGGATGTGATCGGCGAATTCCTTCAGCAGCGCGGGTTTCACGGGATCGGGGAAACGGGGCTCGACTTTTACTGGGATCTTAGTTTTAAAGAGCAGCAATACATTGCCTTTAAAAGGCAGGCCAGCTGGGCATTACAATACAAAAAGCCACTGGTGATCCATTCCCGCAGTTCGACCGATGAGTGTATTGAGGTGGTGCGCGAAATGCAGGATGGCAACCTGGAAGGAGTGTTCCATTGTTTTTCCGGAACGGTTGAACAGGCCAGGAAAGTGATGGAACAAGGGTTTTATCTGGGAATTGGCGGAGTGCTTACGTTCAAGAACAGCGGGCTGGACAAGGTAGTGAAGGAGATCGGGCTCGACAAACTGGTACTGGAGACTGATGCTCCATACCTGGCGCCCACCCCGTTCAGGGGCAAAAGGAATGAACCAGCCTACCTGGTGCAGGTAGCCCGGAAGCTGGCTGATATTTTTGAACGGCCGGTAGAAGAGATTGCGGAGATCACAACGGCCAATGCGAAAAAGCTTTTCCAGCTGGACTGATCTATTGTTTTGGTTTTCAGCGTGTCGGGGTTTAATTATGATGGCAGGGCCGATCATCACAAGGTTTTCGTTCTGCTCCTTTTCCCCGGAAAATTTTATTCGTTCCGCAAGTCGTTTAACCTTATTTTTGCTGCCCCAAAAGGAGACGTGTCCGAGTGGTTGAAGGAGCACGCCTGGAAAGTGTGTATACGGGAAACTGTATCAAGGGTTCGAATCCCTTCGTCTCCGCCTCCGCCCACCGAGCTTTGAGCTTAGGTGGGTTTTTTGTTTGCGGACGCCGGCATATGGGTCGGGATAATTCCTAACTGATTGTTGTATACCCTATAAGTAGTACATTCGGTCAGACAAAACATCTGATCCAATTCTGTTATGGAAAACAAGCTTGCCATCCCCCGGGATGGCTTTTTTTTGTACAGGCTTGCCTGTGCGGGCAAAAAACCTGTTTTACCCCAACCCGTATTTCAACACAGGCCGATCGAATATGAACTGTCACATCGGAAGCCGCGTTGCTGTTTTCACCCGGATGCTCATCGCTGGAACTCCAGTATATCCGCCGGCTGGCAGTCCAGCACCTTACAGATGGATTCCAGTGTACTGAAACGAATGGCTTTTGCCTTGCCGGTTTTCAGGATGGAAAGGTTCGATAACGTGAGCCCCACTTTGTCCGATAGCTCATTGAGCGACATCTTGCGCTTTGCCATCATTACATCGAGGTTTACTATAATTGGCATAGGTTATACGGTTAAATCATTTTCGGTTTGCAGTTCAATTCCCTTCTTGAAAATATGCGCAATCACAAAAAGTGTTACGCTCATAAACATCCAAACATCGGCCCCTCCCAATCGCAGGTAATGGATGTCCGGGAAAGTAATCCCTTTGGTCTGCAACCACTCGACATACTTTACCCCATAGAAAGAAAACAGGCCGATCAGCAGTGCCACATACGAAACCATGAAAAGGAATTTCAGCGTTGCCTTGTTGAAGGGGTTGGCAAGGTCAAGTTTTTTTTCATGGATGATTTTGATGATCATGTAAAAGAGGACTGCCCTCAATACGGCCACCAGGCTCATGATAAAGGTAACAACCAGGAATTGTCCCTTATCGTAGGCGAACAGGCTGGAGAGGTCCAACCCATTCCAGAAGTGTTTCGCCACTGCGGGGTTCGACGCGAAAGCGTATACGCTATTAAAAATAAAACCCCCGGCCTCGATACTGATGCCGACAAATATGAGCCAGGCAATAATGTAAAAAAAGATCAGCATGTGGCGGGAAGTGATGGTGATTTGCATAAGTGTGTGCTTTGATAATGGGGCAATATTAATAAATATTTATTGATAAACAATAAATATTTACTCTTCTTTCGAACGTCAGGCAGGTTAGAGCCCATAAAAATTTTCAGGATTCATTAGTTTTAAGCATGATACCAAAAGAACGCGAAACGTTTTATCCCGCCAGCCGCAGGGAGTGGCGGAAATGGCTGAAGGAACACCACCAGTCAAAGCAGTCCATCTGGATCATCTGCTACAAACAATCAGCCGGCGTTCCAACCATATCGTGGAGTGATGTGGTGGATGAAGCGCTGTGTTTCGGATGGATTGACAGTACCCGCGTTTCGATTGGTGATGGAAAATTTGTGCAATTTATCACCAGGCGAAAACCTAAAAGCAACTGGTCAAAAATCAACAAGGATAAGGTTGCCCGGCTGATCGAAGAAGGTAAAATGACGAAGGCCGGATACGATAGCATCGACATCGCAAAAAAGAACGGATCATGGAAGGCACTCGATAAGGTGGAAACACTAACCATTCCGAAGGACCTCGCAACGGAACTCCGCAGCCGGCCAGGTTCAAGGAAATATTTTATGTCGCTGAGCAAATCGGTCAGGAAAATGATGCTGCAGTGGGTCGCAATGGCTAAACGACCGGAGACAAAAGAAAAACGCATACTCGAAATTGCAGAAGCTGCGGCAAAAAGCGAACGACCCAAACAATTTTCCTGATCCGCTACGCGTAACCAATGCTGCAGATGATGGCCCGATCTTTTTTTAGCTGATCCAGAAAAAGATTACTGCACGACGGGAGCTGCGTTTTTTAACGACAGTACTATCATCATTCAAGCTTTGGTATTGCATAAAAAAAAGACGGTACCTGCTGCGGGTGCAGTAAGTACCGTCCGTACTGAAACATGGATAAACCAATCTGCAATCAGAAATGATTTCACCGAACCCAACGACTAATTTAATCAGTTATTAAACGCACCTGCAAACTCGTTTTTTGCAAATGCTTCAAATGTCCTTTTACCGGTTGGTTTAATATTCTTGGCAGTGTAGTCCTGCGACAGCAAGCGAGTCCTGAGTGCTTTACCCATTTCAGTATAGGTCGCCGCAATCTGCGGGGCAAAACCTGCGCCCTTCATGCCTTCGAACGATTGCTCGTCGGTAAATTCCACCCATGGCAGACCAGGCTGGTTGATTGTTTCAGCAATTATGGTCACTACTTCGCTGACCTTCTTCTCATCACTGATGATATAGCGGATTGATTTTCCAGTAAAGTCCGCCTGCAATTCTTCTGCGATCACCTCGGCAATATCCGCGGGATGTACCATGATCATGGTGGTGGTGGCCGGGTAATTAG
>SDZZ01000539.1 GCA_004173255.1 Chitinophagaceae bacterium
ATAGATTGTCTGCTACAGATCTATATTGCAGATGAGGATACAAAGTTTGGCCTTGGGTTTGACGAGGCTATAGAACTTTTGAGGTCAACGGAGTTCAGCGACCTTAAGAACATACGGATATGTGGTGTAATGGGCATGGCCACTAATGCGGTGAGTGACAAGCAGGTGCAGGTTGAATTCAATGAACTGAAAGTTTTCTTTGACGGCTTAAAGTTGAGTTTCTTTAGAAAAGATGATGCATTTCATATCCTATCAATGGGTATGAGCGGCGACTATCAGCTGGCAATCCAGAACGGGAGCAATATGGTCCGGATTGGCAGCCTGCTTTTCGGTGCCAGGCAAAACAAAAGTTAACTCAGGCATAGCCGTCGACGGCCACTATAGTGCCATAGTCCACAAACAATTCTTCCCCGGTTTTTATTTCGCGGAGCGATTCAAAATACTCGCCGTCGTTCACAGAGACCACGTTTGGTTCGGATGAATGATTGAGGTAATTGACCAGGTCCATTACCTTAAACCCATAATCGGGTACGAAATAATCAGACTCGTCAAACAGGCAGTAGGTTTCAATGAGCGAACGGGAATGCTCCGGCAGTTTATCCACCTCGCTGATGGGTACCCTGATCCACTCACCAACTGATTGGGAGAAGATCTGCCGGAAGCCCTTGGGTATATCCGCAATGGCAAAAACCCCGATACCATGCACGGGCGATGGTTTCAGGGCTATGAGTGTTTCACGGGAAAGTTCAACAAGGAGTTGCCTGCTGTCCATCCCGCTTAGCTTCCACGTTGTGAACCGGTGTTTGATTGTTTACTGACAAAGCCGCCCGACTTTGGCTTCTGGATGAATTTGGATCCGCCAACACCTGTCGGGGCAACACCCTTTTTGTTATCCTTCTTTTTACCTTTTTTGTTTTGCTGGTTCAGCAGTGACATAGGATCAATATTTAGTTCATTCAAAGATACATTTTATACGCGAACCCGGAAATGGAAGCTGGGGGCAAGGGCATAATGCCATACCCGTCACCGCCCGGTTAACCCGGATGCCAGTTGCCGGCGGCACATCAGGCACTGCTGTTCGCCCGGTTTCAGGGTGTTGGTATTTTATGGAACCGCATCAGGGACACGTCACCCATAAACAGGTTCAGCGTTATGCTGTCGGTGATTGCATAACGGGTGATTTTTTTCAGCGTATTAAAGTAGACGGATTCCCCTTCGCCCTGGCAGGCCATTTTTGTTGAAACAATAGGGCCGTTGAAATCGACGTTGAAACCTTCCATGGTAAACGGTCCTGAATAGCTGTTGCAACTGGAATTACCGCTTACCTTTTTATCTTTTACATTAAAACTGATACTTGGTTTTTTGTCTGGATACAAACCGTCGAAAGCAATACGGGGGCCGGAGATATAATCCAGCTCCCAGGTCCCCTGGAGTTCGTTCAGGTCCATTTTATCGCTGGTGATTTTTGACTGGTTGTTACAGGCAGCAATCGCAATAAGGGCAATGAGAGCCGGAAGGAATATTATTTTCATGATCCGCATATTTTTAGTTTAAGGGCCGGTTACTTTACTTCAGGGAAATAAACCTTGCTGATCTTTCCATCCCTGATTACATAAATAGCAATGCCGTAGAACGGAGCACCAGGAACACCAAGGATTTCTTCATGATCGATCACAAAGTTTCCCTGTACCACCCGGTTCAGCAACTTACAATATAAGGTAGGTGATTTTTTCAGGAAACTGTACATCTCCCTCATTTTATCCTTTCCTTTCGCGTCCAGTTTATCGGGGAAGGTATAGATCTCCACATCGTCGGCATACGGGGCAAGGAAGCCCTCCAGGTCATGTGCGTTGTATGCGTTGAGTTGTTGCTGTGCCAGCTCGGCCGGCGTATACAACACCAGGCTGTCGGGCCGCAACACCACCCCTTTGCTGATCACTCGGCTGATGCGCCGCAGGTTAGCCAGGCTGTCGACCGGGTTGGCATCAAGCAGCAGCATGTTTGCCGTTTTACCTTTCGAAATACTGCCCCATACTGTGTCGCGGCCAACGGCCTTTGCGCCGTTTATGGTGGATGCCTGCAGCACCTGCCAGTTATCCATCCCCTGGTTATGCATGGCAGCCAGTTCGGCAAAAAATGAACTCACATGCTGGGTGCCGATATTACCGGCATCGGTTCCACTGGCAATGGTGACTCCACCCTTTACGAGCAACTGCAGGTTGACCTGCATGATGGAGTCGTCCAGTGCCTGGAACTGGCGGGCGCGCTCCGAATTAACACGGCCGATCAGCCGGTTGCCGGCGGCAGTATCGGGCAGTGGGTAGTCAATGATTGTTGCGGCTATATCCGGATGGGTAATATCCAGTTCACCCGGGGCAAACACATAATTTTTACCAAACACCTTCATGTAGTTGAGTCCAACCAGCAGGGTCGGACAAAGCACCGTTTTCTTTTTCCGGAGCAGCTGTATAAATTCCCTGCTCACCACTTCATCATCGACGCTGTGCACCAGGAAATCGGCACCGGCTTCCACCGCCAGCTGGGCAGAAATGCGTTGCGTAGCGTGCAATGCCACGCGCATATGAAGTTTATGTGCCTCGTCGATAGCGGCCTGCACCAGGGGCAGGGTCGATCTTGCCGCTTTCTCGGTATCGGTTCCCTGTACGATGTACCAGATTTTTACAAAGTCGGCACCGGCCGTTTGCTGGTCGTGTACCTGCATCCGCACAC
>SDZZ01000099.1 GCA_004173255.1 Chitinophagaceae bacterium
ACATTATTTGTTGGTGATGAATCAACCCCGTTCGCGTTCCGCTCGCAGGCGGGCAACAATGCCATCATCCACATCGGTACCCATGCCGAGGCCAACAACCTTCACCCGGAATATTCAAGGCTGATCTTTGCGAAAGACCCGCAACATGTAAGTGATTCCAATTCGGTTTTCCTTTTTGATATTTACAATTATGATCTCAAGTCAGACCTCACGGTACTGACTGCCTGCGAAACCGGTCGTCCGGGCTTCAACGATGGCGAAGGCATGATTTCAATGGCGCACGCGTTCAGTTATGCCGGCAGTGAAAGCATACTTACCGGTCTCTGGAAAATTGACGAGAAGGCTTCCTGCCAGATCACGGATATTTTTTATAAAAACCTGGAGGAGGGGATGACCAAGGATGTGGCCCTGCAGAAGGCGAAGCTTACCTACCTGGCTTCTGCCCGTGGCCGTACGTTGAACCCGCAATACTGGGCCGGGCTGGTCATTATGGGTGATACATCACCTGTAAAGATCAGTCGTGACCACACGATGCTGTATGTATGGATTGCTATTGGCGTTGCAATAGTGATGTTTGCCGGCTTCCTCCTTTTCAGGCGCCGGACGAAAACCAGGCAAAAAGTTGCCGCACCATTACTTTCGGCCTGATTTCCCTAAATTTGCTACCCCCGGAGAGATGCCAGAGTGGTTGAATGGGTCAGTCTCGAAAACTGTTGTGCGGGTAACTGCACCGAGGGTTCGAATCCCTCTCTCTGATCCAGCCAGCACTGGTGCCGGTCGGGTTTGAATTTATGCGGTCTTTGATATTGTTCCGGAATGGAAAGTATGCGACATTTTTACGCCCTGAATAGTGCAGGATAAACCGGTTTTCCTGTCGTTCGCACCCGGCGGCAGGCCAGGTCAAAAGAGTTATCGTAAATTATCCCTTGTAATACGGTTCTCAATACCCCTAATACAGAATTTATGAAACACAATACCGTTTCCATACGCCCTTTTGTCGGTTCAAAAGACTTTGCCGTCTCCCGTGAATTTTACCGCGACCTCGGCTTTGAGGAGGTGGTCATCAGTCATGATATGTCCTTATTCCAAACGGGGAAGACGGGCTTTTACCTGCAGGCTTATTACGTGAAGGACTGGGTTGATAACACGATGCTGTTCCTGGAGGTTGATGATGTGGACCGCTACTACAGCGAATTGGATGCCCTCCAGCTTTCATCAAAGTATGAAGGGGTCAGGCTGGTGCCCATCCGCATTGAAAGCTGGGGCAAGGAATGTTTCCTTCATGATCCATCAGGCGTTCTCTGGCATTTCGGCCAGTTTTCCCGGTGATATCATTCCGGTATGACGGCGACATGGAGAGCACATAACAATGCTTCTTCGAAAAGTTTAAAAATTTACATGATCACCTTCACGCCCTTTGGCGCTTTGACCCTGGTGTCGAGGCTGCCGTTTGGAAGTTTTTTTACCTTGACCTCAACCACTCCGAACGGCGTTGGGTATCCGCCTTCAATCCATTCCAGGTCACCCAGGTGCGGTTCCACTTTCACTGTCCTGCCGCCTGCTTCCATCACTGTTACCCCGAGAACGTGTTCGGACAACCAGGCCGTAGGCCCGGAGGCCCAACCATGGCAGAGGCTATGCCGGTAAGCTTTATAACTGTAGGCGCCATATGTTTTGTGCACATCAACTTTTCCTGCAGGCGTAATCTCGTCAATCCTTGCAGCATCTTTCATCCAGGCAAGGTCAAAGTCTTCCCAGAAGCTGGTGGCGCCAAGGTCAAGCATGGCTCCCCAGTATTTACGAACCAGTTCAAGGCCTCCTTTATAGTCGCCTGCTTTTGCCCTGGCCTGCAGTATAAAATATCCATAAAAGCTGGAGATGCCGGACAACGGTTCCACCGCCAGCACATTCCTGTTGATCTCGGCAGCTGTGTACAATCCGCCGAGAGCCATGAGCGCAGCCGCCTGTTTTACTTTGCCCGGTGCGGGTTTATGTGTTTTAAGCAACGTGATGGACTCAGTGCACAGTTTTTCCAGCTGTTTGTCCGCAGCCGCAATCGCAAGGTCCCGTGAAGCCTCCATGGCAATGATCAGCAGTGCCTGCAGTCCCGCATGGATAGCAGTGGTATCCTGGCTGCTTGGCCAGTCGAGGAAACGCCAGCCAGGTAACTTCTCGCTTCCGTTCACTGCTATGTATTTCCGGAGTTCAGCAGTGAGCCCGGCCAGGTAAGGCAATTGTGTTTTAAGGTAGGCCGTATCGCCTTTCTGCAAAAAAATTTCTCGCTGGCTGATCATCCACCAAAGGGAATACGATGGAATGCCGTTCATCCAGCGGCCGACAGGCGTTTCGTTTTTGATCAGGTCAAGGCTGCGTGCAGCTATGGGATGACTGCCAAACACGGCATGCATGGTCTTAATCTCGGGGAATATATCGCCGATCCACACCAGCCTGTCGCGCTTGATTCCTTCAATCAGGTAGTCCTGCATGTTCAGCTGCACCGTATATGCACCGGTCATCCAGATGCTGTCAATCCTTTTATCGCTGCTCCGGAAGTAACCGCGATAAGGCAGGTCGCGATACACGGACACTGCCTTGATATTCTGGATCCGCAACAGAGCCGCAGAATCGGGAACAGAAATCCTGACAAACCGGAAACCGGTATTGCCGAATTCAGTTGTGCCCATATTCGGGATCAGGTGCACATCGTCGCGGATGGCATGGTCATTCGTGCTTCCACCTGATATGCTGTCGTAGGGCTCGCTCATGGTTTCACCGACTGATTCACCAAAACTGATCCGTAATTTTTCCGGTCGTCCCGAACCGGTCGACGCACAGCTCAGTAATATGCCTCCCTGTATTTCTCTGCCGTAATCAAGGATGATGTAAGAACCTTTTTTTGAACCGGTGATGGTTGCATAGTTCCGGTTCTCAAAACTGATCTGGTTGGGTGATTCGGAAACCAGATAGCGCCAGTTGCGGAAGTTGTTGCTGTCACTCATAACCACGATCCGTTCAGGCAGGATGTACTCCCGGACAAATTCCCGGTCGGCCTTCTGGGCAGTGGTAGTATTCCATTTTAATATCATCGCTAGTACGATCAGTATGGCCAATCCTTTCATGCCCGGAATTTACAACAAAAATCAATGGTTAAATAAGCAGGCATAACCAGGCAATTGAACTATTTTAGAAAAATTAAATAACGTACATGACATCAAAACTTCCCGCGAAAGAAACCGGATCAGCTGCGGTCTACGCAATCGTGCATTCACTTGATCCATCACTACGCAAATCCGTTGACGCCCTGCGCGAAGTGATTACTGCTGCAAGTCCGCTTGTGAGCGAACATGTAAAATGGAACAGTCCGGCATTTTTTTATAATGGCACAATGAAACCGTTTGATCCAAAGGAATACAAACGCGACATTGCAGTAATGAACCTTCACCGCGGTCGTTTGATGCTGGTATTTCCGACCGGGGCAGTAATCAAGGATGATACGGGCTTGCTGACCGGCAGCTTTAAAGATGGCAGGCGGATCATTGAATTCAGCAGCCTGCAGGAAGTTGAAGCCAACCGGGAACAGATCATTTCTATTATCCGGAAATGGATTTCACTTGTTGATTGAACCGGTTGATTTCCTGTCGCAGGGCATCAGGAGTCGCCGCTGTGATGTTGACCAGTGCATATCGTTTCCCGGTACGGAATGAATTCCATCGCCATAGAAGCTGGCTGGTGGTGCGGTCATTGTCCGACTGGTACCACCACGCTGTATAAAGTATTTCGCTGTTCTTTTGCAGCATTGACGTGTACATCGTTTGTCCGCCAATTGTTTCTTCCATCACTTTCCTGAATTCAAAACCACGTGCCCGCCCAGCAGATCATCGGGTTGTGGTCACTGGAATAAAACCCGGCCACCGGTTTGATATAAACCAATGCTGTACTGGATTCCAGCTTGAGTATCTTTTCACCCATCCTTGTGTTTTTATAACCCGCTACATCCGGTGGATGCACATTACCGTTCAGCGATGAGCCACTGATGCAGCATCCTGCAGCAGTGATCAACCCAAGCAGAACGACGTGCAATACCAGGTTGCGCGTACCAGTCCTGCCGTTGCCAGTCGTGTCGTTTGATTTTTCCTGCCGCGACTTTGCATATCTCGATAAAAAATTGGCCGCCAGGCAGGCAGGCACAAGCAGGTAAAGCGCAAAACTGAGCAACCCGATCCCATCGTGGGCGCTGCTTTCAGGTGGTATTTTCAGCATCACCAGCGTTATTATCCGCAGCAGGTTACAAACCAGGTTGAGCGCCACCACCAGGAAGAAATAAAAAAAAAGGACGGGCAGGTGGAAAACGCGGGTCGATTTTTTCTGCACCAGTGCAAGGATGATGGCCGAGCAGAGTAGTGACACGGTCAGCATGCTGAGACCCATGCAGGCTGGGTCAACCGAAAACTGTTCATCACCGAGTGTGATCATGTTTCCTTCGACCAGGTAGGCGCTGTCAGCCAGCGACAGGATCCTCCCCGCCAGGGCCGTCAGTTTAAGCCGTACCGGAAAACTGAACACATTACAGGCGTATTCAAATACGGGTGTCATGAACAGCAGCATAAACCAGGTAAGGGCGGGCATGCTGCCCCGGTAAATTTCCACCAGGCAGACCAGCGCGCAAACCACTGCGGCAAAGAGGAAAGTTTTTGCCGGGATACAGAGGTACAGTGCCAGGCATACACAGGCAGCCACTCCGAATCTCCAGTAATATTTACCTGGCCGGCCGGATGGCAGGGCGGTTGCCATTCCGGCCAGGCCAAGCAACAGGAGGAGGGGTGACGAAAAAAGGTAAGACCGCAGGAAAATAATTGCTGCCAGCATATAACCGGCAGCAATTACCCCAGGCCATAGCTTTTTCCCATTGTATGCACTCAATCTCTCTTTGATTAAAATCTTCACTGCATTATTTTTTTACAATGGATAACGCTGGCTTGAATCGCATGTATAGAATCAGCAGCAAACCCAGTACAATCAGTGCCCATTCATGCGGCTCAGGAACGGAACCGGTTGATTTAACCGATGCATTACCCAGGCTGTCCTTGCTCTGCTGGATATTGAACCGGTCATAGTCTGCCTGGGTTTCCAGTACAATGAGACTGGAAAATGGCGAAACGATATTTGCTTCTGACGCCTCTTGCACACTGTACCCATCCTCCACATCCTTTGAAAGGACGCGCCTTCCGGATCTTGCCAGTATATCGTTATAGGCGAATAGACGCAACAGGTGATCGGGTGCGGCCGAAGCAAATTCCTGTTTGCCACGCTCAACAGCATACTGCCCGTTATTGAAAAGGATCCTGTCGGCACTTTCATTGCGGGCTGCAAACTCGGACCGTGCAAGGAGCTTCAACAGTTCCTCGAGCGGGCCGCTGTCGGACTGCACCACCCTGAATTCCCGCAGGGAACGCAGGTAGGGGGAGAAGCTGTCCGTCAGTGAAAAATAACGGATGGTATGTCCACCTGAAAAATAATCAGCCGTTTTTTCCATAAACACCGTCCCTTTCAACGTGCCCAGGTCGGGCGATACATCGGTTGACTTACCGATTACCAGCGCTGACTCCGGATCTTTGATCCCATAGAATGGAAAGACTGAAAAGCGGATTTTTTTTGATACTTCGAACATGTCATCGGCATTGGTTTTATCAACCGCTACCAGTGTCTGCCCATCAGTGAATGTGTACACCGGTTTATTGCCTGCTGCCTGCAGTACCTGATCGAACTCTGAACGTTGCCATGAGTTATTCAGGTCCAGGTAAATCGCCGATGGCGCAAAACGGGCGAAGGTTTTTTCTGCCTTCACCAGCTGATAGTTATTGCCATTAAAAGCAAACCCGCCAGCAGCAAGTGCTTCAGTCTTCATGCCCACCTGCCAGTCCGCATCGAAGCCTTTTTTGGCCACATACCTGCCCGGCTTTTGCATAGCGAAATTGCTTCCATAGTCAACCAGTGGTTTGTCCCCATGTACCACTATGCGTACCTGTTCATCGGCCAGGCTGTGGTCAGGACCGTCAAAACGGATCCGTTCGTACGTTATCCCATCGGTTGATTCTTTCAGCGGCGAAGTGACACCAATGCGGAATTTGCGGCCGGCACCCGGCACTATGGGAAACACCCTTACACTTACACGGTTGCCTTCCATCCAATGTACCACCGACGGATCACGCCGTTGTACGCCCACAATGGTCCGGTAGGCAGAATCGGCCTTTCCTTTCGACGTAAGCACTCCCTTTTGTTCAACCCCATCAATCCATAGCGACAACGACGTTACCACCGAGCCTTCGGGAAGCTGGAAGGTGTAAATACCTTCCCGCTGCCCCGACCACCAGGTTTCTTCCTGCACTTTCACATTGATCACCATATCCGTATAGGAAAGACGGAACGAAGGCCACAGTTCCGCGGTTGTGGTAACCGAATCGGTTGCCAGTCCAAACCCCGACCACAGACGGTCTTCGAATACATGGCCTTCGCCGTACATGGACCGGATAATTTTTTCCCTGTCTTCCACCGGGATGGATAGTTTGGGGGAAAAGAAAGCAGCCATCATTACCAGCGGATCGTGTTTCAGGTATTCTGATCTCCGGGAAGAAAACATAAAATTCATTTCACCGGGTATGTCAAAATTTATTTCCGATTGCAGGATTTTTTCCTGGATACTGCCTGGCTCCGTTTCCCTCGCCAGCATCAGCCAGCCGGGAAGTGCCGCGTTGTGGCTTTTACTGTCATAGTTGTTTTCCAGGTTTACCTGCGCGTTCCGCCAGCTTATGCAATAGATGGCAACAGTAATCACAGCAGCGGCCAGGCCGAACCAGAATGCCGGTATATGGCCAGGGAATTGGCGGGTTGTGCGGACCACCAGTACAATGGTGTAGACGCAGATAACCGCCGGCAGGAATGTGTGAAGGGAAAGACCAAGCGCTGGCACTACCACTGCACTCAGCAGGTAAAGCGGCATCTGGTACAGGCCGAGATAAAGAAAACAAGCCAGGGAAATTCCGGAACCGAACAGTACCAGGTAACGCAGCCACCGCGGCAGCAGCGGAAAAAAATTGAACAGAAGGTAGTTAAGGCAACATACCACCAGCAGGACACTGAACCACGGTGTTGAAGGCTCAAATACAAACATGCCGCGGTTGAGCAGGAATGCGCTGACCAGCCCCGTCATGAGCAGCAGCATTAACGGGTGCAGTCCGTCGCGTCCTTTACGCAACCTGCCTGAACCGGCAAGCACAACAAAATAGATAATGGCAGCCGCGAAAACGAGCACGAACAACGGTGAACCCATGGTGGAGTTGTCGTCCCTGCCGCCGACGGGTATCAGCAACATTGCCGCCGAGGCAAACAGTATCATCAGACCGGTGACGTACTCGCGATCCCTGAATACTTGCTTGAAATGTTTCATGTTGATTTGTTTTAGGGTTTAATTCACTTTGCGGTTCAAAGTGGAGGTAGCTAAAAAATGGCAGGTTAAATGCCAGGTCTAAAAGTACTTTGAACTGCAAAGTAAACAGAATTCCGGAACTGTCAAATAAATTCCCGGATTATCAACAGGCAGGCGATTTTTAACAGCAGCTTCCCCAAAAGCAAAAAACCACCCAGATGCATCTGGATGGTTTTTTGTGTAAGACGTCTTAGTCAAATTATCGGACAGTACTTGCGACTGATGTCTGGATGAGCCTGAATTCTACCCGGCGGTTCATCCATCGTCCCTGCGGATTATCTTTTCCCTCCAACAGTTCGGGTTCCAGCGGGCAACATTCGCCTAGTGCTTTTCCACTCAGCCTGCTGCTGCTGATTCCTTTGCTGCCGAGATAACTGCTGACAGCATCCAGTCTTTCCTGCGCAAGACGCAGGTTATAACTTTTACTTCCCTTGCGATCGGTATATCCACTCATCTCTACGCCCATGGAAGGTTCTGCTTTCATCATTTCGACCAACCTGTCGAGGTTATTGTAATATTCGTTATCCACTGCTGACCTGTCAAAATTAAAACGCACCACCGGCTGGAACGATCCAGTTCCTGAAGTACCGGTTACTGAAGCAGTGGATTTGTATTTGTCGGAAGATTCCTGCTGGTTGCGGTTTTCCGTTGTGCGGGCCAGCTGGCCTGGACGGCTTACCTGTTCAACTCCCGTTCCTTCCTGCACCAGCCTGAATTCCACGCGGCGGTTGAGACTCCTTCCGGTTGCATAGTCGGCTCCATTGACTGTTTCGCTGACCATCGGCACGCGCTCCCCATGGGAAGCCGTTACCAGCCGGTCTTTACTGATGCCTTTCGACACCAGGAACGCAACACAGGACCGGATGCGCTCTTCGGACAAACGCATATTGTAGTCGTCTGTTCCGTACGCATCCGTGTGGCCGTCTAATTCAACTGTGAGGGAAGGATTCTTTTTCATGTAGGATACCAGTGAATCTAAATTCGAATAATACGTTCTTTTTAAAATCGCCTTGTCAAAGTCGAACCTCGCTATAAAGAGGTTGCTGTTGAAAGGGGGCGGGGTGCTACCCGCATCTTCGTCCAGCGGCTGTTCGTCCGGTGGATCTTTATCCCTGACTACTGTTTTATCAGGCTCGGGATGAAGTTCCGGCGGATCAGTCCCCGCTTTGCCCACATCTGGATCAAAAATCGGTGTCAGCCTGATCGTATCATTACTGATTGTTTTCCGGCCGGGAATATCGCGCACATTAAATGTTGTGCTGTCCGGATCATACCTGTCTTTAAAAGTGACCAGGTTATAAGTTGGCATGTGACTCAATTCAAAACTATACCTGCCAAGACTATCTGTCTGCCTGCTCATGATGGTGCGGCCTCCGCCATTGGGATCCTGTACATATACATAGGCTCCTTCAAGCGGCGCGCCTGTCTGTTCGTCGACCACTGTTCCCGTTACAAACCGGACTTCGTCCGATGCCAGACGGAACAGTTCCAGGCAGCAATCCGACTCACGGTCAGAGCTCAGCCAGCCGCTTGCCCAAAGGCTTCCTTCATCCGTCCCTACATAGTACTGGTCATCTTTCACCGAGTTGATCGGGGAGCCCGGATTAGCGGGACTTTTCCAGTCGTTCAGTTCAAGATCACCCTCGGAAGAAAAGAGATCAAATCCACCCATGCCCACGAGCGCGTTGCTGCTGAAGACCAGCTTTCCCGAGCCCTGGTGGAACCACGGTGATGACTCATCACCGGAGGTGTTGATCATGATGCCCAGGTTTTTTACCGTAAGCGGAATTTGTCCGGCGCCCAGTTCGGCGCACCAGATATCATACTTACCATATCCGCCCTGTCGGTTGGAGGAGAACAGGAGGTATTTCCCGTCAACAGTTATAAATGGCTGTGTACTGTTGGAACCTTCTTCGTTGACCAGCATGCTGAGTTTAACCGGAGTGCTCCAGTTTCCATCAGGCAGCCGGCGGGCTGAATAAATGGACGACGTGATGATACCGTTATCTTTTCTCCAGCGGGTAAAGTACAGCTGGTTGCCATCGCCTGTAAGCGAAGGAAGACCATTGTTAAAACCGGTTTCAACAGGCAACTGCAACATTTTCGCTTTGTCGCGGATGTTGCCGGTACTGTCGAACGACCGGAATAACTGTGCAGAAAAAGTGGCGTGGCCATCGTGTTTGTTAATGGTGTCCGTAAACACCGATGTAAAAAACACTTCGTTGTTGCGACCCAGTGTCGACAGTGCATAAGCGGATGTTGTCCCCTTACTGCTGTCTTTCTTTACCGAGTAGCTGCCTTTGACGGCGGCTGACTGCGCCCTGATGAACCGGAGGTTTTCCAGTTCACGGTCTGCCGCAATTGCCCATTCATCTTTCTCTGCTTTTGATCTCCTGAATTCGGTGATCACTTTGTAAGCGTCATCGATTTTTTTGTTCGCCCTCAGCGACACACCATACCAGTACTTGCTGTTGGGAAAGGACATCAGCTTGTAAGTGGATGCTTCCCGGTACCATTTTTCGGCATTGTGATAGTCATTGTAAAGCCGGTAACTCTCCGCAAGTTTGTATACTACAATCTGCCTCGCGACCTTGTCTTCCGTTTCCGGATTTCCCCTTTTACGGGATCCGAAAGGAGTGGCGCGATGGGCATTGGTCTTCCCCTCATCGAGATACTTCTCATAATGCTGGGCTGCCTCATAGTAATTTTTTTCCTCGAAAAGTTTCTCGGCCTCCTGGATGAGGCTTGGTTCCTGGTTTTGTGAGTAACATGCCGATACACCTAACAGGCAGGCGACCAGGCCTGCTGTTTTAAACAAGGTGGACCGGCCATACTTCCGATCGGTGCTTAGGTTTTTCATAATTATCAGTTCAGCGGTTCTTAAAAACGTGGACAGTAAAACGGTTTGGTGGAAATATCGGATTTACCACCCCATCCCACATACGACAGCGACACTTCCATGCTGCTGCGGTTGATGGAGCCGTTTGTTTTATTCGATGCATTGGTGTCATAACTGAGGCCAAGCGTTACCCCCTTGTGATATACGCCAAAGAAAGGGGAGATGGCATCGTCAAAACGGTAATTGGCACCAAACATCAGATCGGTATCCTTGTTGCCAAACATCTGCGCGTACGCGCCCACCATTTTCTCCTGGGCATTACCCTGCCGCATATACAGCAGGTTCGGGATCAGGTCAAATTGTTCAGACAGGTTGATCCTTGCCCCCAGATGCATGGCATACCTTACCGGCAGCCTTTTTTTGTCGCCCCCGTTCAGGAACGGATCTTCGGGCCTGGTGAGGTGAAAGGCACTCACACCGCCATATATAGCCACCTTCCGTCCGGGTGTGCCGTCGTAGTATGCAATACCCGAACCGGCATCCAGCGTGGTAGCCGATGGTTTGAAAAAACTTTCGGAGGTAGCAACTGACGGATCAAAACCGGTACCGGCCACCCACTGGTCTCCAAAATGAAGTTTGTCCACATTGAAACGACGGTTAATAAAACCACCCTGTAACGCGAGTACGATATTGTGATTGCCAAACCGTACACCTGTATAAGCAAAATTGAGATAGCCATTCGTGTAACTGTACGATCCGTCGGACGATGACTGGTGCTGAAGGTTCATGCCCAGGTTCAGGTTTTTGTTGGTCGGCACCTCGGCGGAAATCCCTTTTGTGGTCAAAGAGTTTCCATACTGGCTCCGCCACACAGCCGCCACTTTATAGTCCCCTTCAATCAGCCCCGTCATTGCCGGATTCAGTGTCATCGGCTGGATGAAATACTGCGAAAAGTGCGGGTCAACCTGGGCGGCAACTTTTTGCGATGTGCCCGCCAGCACTGTCAACCAGCTGCAGATCCCGATAATTTGATGTTTACGCATTCTATTGTTTTTCAAAAAAAATTATTCAATTCATTTTGTTACCGCACAAGGTTTATCAATCCTTTCCGTGTAATGACCCTGTTATCGTAGAAGGTAACTTTTACGCCAAAAGGATAAACACCCACCGGCTGTATCACTCCCTTAAACTGGCCATTCCATCCCATGTTCTTATCCCTTGATTCAAATAACAGTTCACCCCACTGGTTAAACACCCGCAACTCGACCGATTTCACCGCAGTGCCATACACCTTGAACACATCATTTTTTCCATCATTGTTTGGCGAGAACGCATTCGGGATATAAAAGTCCTTATCACCTGGTTCAAGATTAATAGTTACCTGCGCGGTATCGATACATCCGTCATCCGAGACACCGATCACGCTGAAGGTTTCCACTTCACCTCCCATGTTAAATGTCTGGTTATAGTTTGCCTGGCCCGGGAAATAGGAGGGAGGCGTCCAGCCGGTTACGGTATACACATCATTGGCCGAAGAACTCAGGCTGACAGATGCTCCGGGGATTACCGGGTTGGCACTTGCCGTGAGTGAAATATTGAAGTCGCGGATATTTACTGTTACCGTGGCCGACGACATACATCCGGCTGCATTTGTTGCGGTGGCCGTATACGTACCTGTCACCTGCGGATGGATCACAGCGGCAGGTCCGCTGGCGGTGAGCCCCGGCCACGTAATGGTGTTGCCTGGTGAAGTGGCCGTCAGGTTTACTTCATCGCCGCGGCAAACCAGCGTGGCATCTGCAGCCAGCGTTATAACCGGGTTGGTGCTTACAACAACATTTACAGGAACCAGGGCACTTATACAACCTGTGGCCGGGTTGGCGGCCTGTACATAATAGGTGCCCGTTACCCCCACTGCATTCGGGTTGGCCACGGGAATTGTTCCTGCCGCATCGAGGTAATAGCTGTAGACGAGTCCGGTCATGTTGGCTGACTTCAGCGTTTCCGCAGTAAGATCAACCGTATTCGGCAAACATGCCGGCATCGGATTGGTAATGTTGAAGACCGGTAATGGATGAATGGTAATGCTTGCCATTGCCGTATTCGGGCAGGTACCATTTGTGAAACTGTAAGTTACGGTGTAGGTGCCCGGTGTGCTTCCGCCGATATCAATGGTACCGGTTACCGCATCGATGGCAAGACCGGTTGCAGAGGAGTATTTACCGCCAGCAGTACCTGTCTGCGTTACGGTCATGGTGCCGGTTGTACTGTAACATTGGGCTGCACCATAACTGATCGCCGCCACCGGTAATGGATTGATGACTACCTGAACCGCTTCAATGGACGAACCACAACCCGCAGCAGAAGTGCCACGGATATAATAAGTGCCACTCACCGTTACGTTAGCCGCGTTGCCGAGTACCAGGGTTCCCGCCGCATCCGTGTAGTAAGTAAATACAAGCC
>SDZZ01000540.1 GCA_004173255.1 Chitinophagaceae bacterium
CAGAAAGCACTCAACATGGGTAACTGGGGATCGATGATCCTTACAGCTTTTGCGGCATTCGGACTGGTATACTGGCTGCTGCCGGAAGACATGGTGCTTCGTGGTGTCATCTTTACCAAGTGGGGCGTAATGGGTGCCATTGGTGTGGGTCTGTTGGTAGGTGCCCTCATGAGTATCATTACTGAATATTATACAGCCATGGGCAAACGCCCGGTGCTGAGCATTATCCGCCAGTCTTCGACCGGACATGCCACTAACGTAATCGGTGGTCTGGCCGTAGGTATGGAATCTACCTTTTTACCCATCCTGGTACTTGCAGGTGGTATCTGGGGTTCTTATGAGTGTGCGGGTCTTTACGGTGTGGCGATTGCTGCTGCCGGTATGATGGCCACCACTGCTATGCAGCTGGCGATTGACGCATTCGGACCAATCGCGGATAACGCAGGCGGTATTGCTGAAATGAGCGAACTGCCGGCTGATGTACGTGAAAAAACGGACGTACTGGATGCAGTGGGTAATACCACAGCTGCATCAGGTAAAGGTTTTGCGATTGCGTCTGCTGCGCTGACTGCACTCGCACTCTTTGCTGCGTTTGTAGGTGTTGCGGGAATTAACGGTATTGATATTTATCATGCGAATGTACTGGCCTGCCTGTTTGTGGGTGCCATGATCCCGTTCATCTTCTCCTCGCTTTGCATTCGTGCTGTAGGTGAAGCGGCAATGGCCATGGTGGAAGAAGTGCGCCGCCAGTTCAAAACGATCCCGGGAATTATGGAAGGAACGGGCAAACCGGAATATGATAAATGTGTGGCCATCTCTACGCAGGCGTCCCTGAAGAAGATGATGCTGCCTGGTGCCATTGCTATTATTTCACCACTGATTATTGGTTTCATGCCGGGTCTGGGTGCGGAAGCGCTGGGAGGGTTCCTTGCTGGTGCAACCGTAAGTGGCGTGCTGATGGGTATGTTCCAGAATAATGCGGGTGGCGCATGGGATAATGCCAAGAAATCGTTTGAGAAAGGGGTTGAGATCAATGGTGAAATGTTCTACAAAAAATCCGATCCACACAAGGCTTCTGTAACTGGTGATACCGTGGGTGATCCATTCAAGGATACCTCTGGTCCATCGATGAACATCCTCATCAAACTGATGTCTATCGTTTCTTTGGTAATTGCTCCTACCCTGGCGCAGATGGCTCACAAAGAAGTTGTACATTCGGGCGGCGAAACCGGAAAGAAAACGGAAATCAAAAATGAACAAGCCAAACCTGTCGCAGCAAATACGACGGTTGTCTATAAATAACTAAAGAGTCTAATCATAACCATTACTAAGTCCCGCTGTTTCTACAGTGGGGCTTATTTTTTTGTGCTATGCCGTGCAAGGTCAGTGTGCCGACATTTGTAGCAGCGGCTGGACGGTATGGTCAGTGCTGCCGTTGGTTGATAATAGACCCCCCTGCCCTTGCGGCTTTGAATGATAGTTCGAATCTACTGCTGCCCGCATTATTTGTACAATGCCCGCGACCGGATGATCTCAAAACCCAGCAGCCCCTGCCGGTAGTTGACTTTTACCACCTGCGCTTTGTCGGCCAGGGCCGCTGCTTCGGGGTAAAAAGAAAGCTGTTTCCGGTTGCCATTAAAATCAATAACGAGGTAAGGGGTATGGATGCCGGAACCACCGGGTGTAGTGCCCCTGGCGACTACGGGGAAGTCAGCTACCAGGCTTTCCTTCGATGCAAACGTCTTGTTCGTCCAGAGCAGTATCGCCATCAGCACCCCGCCCCCGCACGCCAGGCTCAACAGGATCCGGATGATTACACTGCGGGTCGATCTTTTCCACCATTTCATCAGCAGGAAAAAAAGGGAAGCGCCCGCAAGGTAGACCGTCAGCACAAGGCTATCGGGGATGTTTGTGTTGACATACAAATAGTAGGCGTAACCGGTGCAGGTAAGGCCGGCGAGGATGGCGAGTGGCCAGGGGTTTAGCTTCTTTGATGGAAATCGCGGTTTCATTCTGGTTGCATGATGGTCTGCTGAAAACAAGATAGAGTATCTTGCGCACAAAGGACCTGACATTCTGATGCCCGACCTGACAAAACCAGCAGGCTGAATAAGAGGCCCGCTATTTGATGTTTAACCATTGAAATAAAGAGGAGCTACAATGAACATAGAGATTATATCCGGAAGTCCGAGGGCAAACAGCAAAACACGAAGGGCTGCGTTGTTCCTGCAAAACTGGCTGCAGGCAAATACAACCCATACCGTTGGACTGATTGATATGAAGGACTGGAACCTGCCACCTGTCATCAGCACGTTCACTTCTGTGGAACAAACGCCGGAGGAATTCCGGCCCCTGAGTGCGAAGATTTTCAATGCTGATGCATTCATCCTGGTGACGCCGGAATACAACGGCAGTTATTCGCCGGTGATGAAAAACATGCTGGACCATTTTCCCAAACAACTGCATAAGGCCATCGGCGTGGTCACTGGCTCACCCGGGGCATTGGGTGGTATGAGGGCTGCACAACAGTTGCTGCTGCTGGTACCTGCAATGTTTGCCGTACCCTCGCCGTTCCTGCTGGTGATTCCGCAGATTGATAAAAAGTTTGATGAAAACGGGGAACTGACCGACCAGGCATTTTTCACGCAGGCACACACCTTCCTTACGGAGTTTGTGTGGCTGGCAGAGAGGCTGTCATCCAAGGGGTGATTGATCTTGTTCA
>SDZZ01000100.1 GCA_004173255.1 Chitinophagaceae bacterium
GTAATGAGTAGCGGAGCACCCAGTGTAAGATTGATCACACCTGTTTCTTCTTCCACTTCCCGGATGGCACATTCTTCAATGGTTTCCCCTTCATCGAGTTTGCCCTTTGGCAGGTCCCACTTTCCACGGCGATGGATCAGCAGGTATTCGTTATCCGGTGTGCGGACCAGCCCGCCCCCGGCGGGTATCACCGTAAATTTTTTAAAAAATGCTTTTTTCAGTTTATCCAGGTCCGGATGGACAAAGATCCCTGCATGGACTTTCTCCTGCTGCATTTCATGGATCATCGATTTGACGGTATGCGGGTCGAGCTCATCGATCATTACCGCATCGTCATGGTGTACAAAAGGTTCGATTGAATCATCGATGGCATCGCACAGGAAAAGGGGTTTGTCGTCGAAAAAGATCTTGATATGCATGGGATAAAGTTATGGATTTAGGCTTTCATAATCTTTATCTTCGCGGCATGACAGACGCTAAAATGATCGCAGAAAAATTACTGCAGGTGAATGCCGTTAAGCTCAATGTGAAGGAACCATTTACCTGGGCAAGCGGGTGGAAAAGCCCGATCTATTGTGATAACCGCCGCGTGCTGTCATTTCCTTTTATCCGTGATTATGTGAAGTCAGAAATGTGTAATGTGGTGTTTGAAAAGTTTCCCGGGGCCGACCTGCTGGCAGGCGTTGCCACCGCTGGTATTCCCTGGGGGGCCATGACTGCCGACCAGCTGAAACTTCCCTATATCTATGTGCGGCCAAAACCCAAGGAACACGGACTGGGCAACCAGGTGGAAGGATATTACGAGAAAGGGCAGAAGGTGGTGGTCATCGAGGACCTGGTGTCTACCGGCAAAAGCAGCCTGCAGGTGGTGGACGTACTCCGCAACCTGGGAGTGGAGGTGATCGGGATGGTGTCGATCTTCAATTACGGTTTCCCTGTGGCGGCGAAGGCCATGGCCGACTACAAACTGGATTATTATTCGCTGACCGATTACCCTACGCTGATCAGCCTGGCGGTGGAAAAAGGCACGGTCGACCCCGGCGACCACGGCATTTTGTTAAAATGGGCCGAAGACCCTGCAAATTGGAAGGGAGTTTTGTAATTTGCCGGCAAATATACCCGCATGAAACGTCCACTTATCCTTACCCTTATTGCCTCGCTTTTTGCACTCGCGTCCTTTGCCCAGAATAAACCGTTGAAGGCATTGGAGACTGCGAAAATCAAAACCCCGAATGTACTTTGCGAGGATTGCAAAAAAAGGCTGACTACCTATCTTGACCGGTACGACGGCATCCAGTCGACCGTTGTCAACTTCCGCAAAGGGGAGGTGACCGTTAAATACTGGACCGACCGCATCGATATAGAGCAGATCAAAACTGCCATTGCGAATGCCGGCTATGATGCCGATGATGTGCCTGCTGAAGAAAGCGCGTACAAACGACTTCCCAAAACATGCAAGAAAGCCGAAGATGGCGGAGGACATCCAAAACCAAAAGAAACACCGGTTACTCCAGTGGTGGAATAGATTTCGTTAACACCTCCTCATCGGTGGGCACCCGCTTCCTTACATATTACTGAAAAGCTTCGACAGGTCCTGCTTTCCCTGGTAGTTCAGGTTGAATTTGCGATAAACGCCGTGACGGCCTGCCCGACCCGTGCCCGTAATCCGGATCAGCACCTGTTTGTTAAGCAGCGCACTGAACGAATTTTTGAGGATCTGTTTCATATCAACCGTCAGGTTCACTGGCACCAGGAAATTGCTGCTGGCAGGAATTTCCACAGTTGAATCCACCACAAAATGACCCAGGTAGGTGCTGTCCATCCAGGCATCACCTTCAGCCGATTTCAGTTTTGCCCGGTAATTGTTGGGGTTGGTATAACTCATGCCCAGTGTAACGGAAGATTCTCCCAGTCCCACGTTATTGACCCGCACGTTTTCAATGCCGTTAAACACGGGATCCTTGATCGGACGGCAGGATGCAACAACGACGACAAGGAGCAAACAAATGGAAAGATTTCTGATCATGCTGCAAAATACTGATTGCCGATGGCCGGAAATCGTGAAGCTTTGTTAATTCTCTGTATTTAAACGGGAACAATTTTTGGATTTGTGTTTCCCCGCCGCCCCGACAACATAAAACGACGGTTTTGACGTTAAAAAGATATCATGACAATGAACAATAAATACCCGCTGGCCATGCTCCTGGTCTTTGTTTCCACCGTATCCTTCGGGCAATGGAAATCATTTACAATCAGTCCAAGGGGTGACACGCTCAACCGGGTGGACCAGAAAGACCGTAAACAGGGTCCGTGGGTAAACCAGGTGCCCGAGCTTCGTGGCGAACAGGGCTATGATGAACAGGGTTACTATATCGATGATAAAAAAGACGGGCTGTGGAAACGTTTCGCGGTTAGCGGGGACAAGATAGCGGAAGAGACTTTCCGCTGGGGCGCGCTCGATGGTAAAGCACGCTACTACAACAGGACCGGTGCCCTGATCCGGCTGGAAAGCTGGAGGGCAGTTGATCCGGCAAAAACCATGGATACAGTGGATGTGCTTGACATTAAAGACCCTTCTAAAGTGATTGACCGGGTAGTGGTTAAACTGGAAGGGCAAACCATGAAACACGGACAATGGATTTATTACGACCCGGAATGGGGCAATGTGGAAAAGGTCGAAAACTATTTCATGGATAAATTAAGGACCGATGATGAAGTGGCCGCTACTGGTGGAGGTGATGATGATGAACTGAAGCCGATCGATGTAACCAAGAAAAAAGAAGAAGCAGAGAAGAAAAAACCACAGGCAATACTTGACTACGAGAAAAAGAACTCAGGTAAAAAGAAGGTCAGGGTGCGCGATGGCAGTACAGGAAACTGATCAGCATTGCGCTTCAAAAGGCTTTCCTGAAATGAAATACCGCCCGGAAGGAAGTGGGGCCGTCACAAGGGGTGAGAACTTTCCCAAACTGAAATGCCAAATGTAACAGGAATGGCTCCCGCAATGAAGCGGCTGCGGTGGCCAGTTGATAAGTTGCCTAAAGTGACATGTCAAATGTAACAGTAATGACTCCCGGAATGATACGGCTTCGGCGAGCCAGTGATAAGTTTTCCAAACTGAAATGCCCCCTGAAGTCGGACAGACTCCAGGGGGCATTTTGAAAGAATTATGTTTCGTTTTTTACAACCCGTTGTTGAAGTAGTCACTGAAAAAGACCAGCTGGTACTTCAGTGAGTTTTTCCAGTATTTCCAGTCGTGCCCGCCCGGCCGTTCGGCATAGTCATGTTTGATTTTAAGCCGCAGCATCTTCTGGTGCACTGCAAGGTTCATGTTATAAAATCCATCGGCCGTACCGCAGTCGAAGGTGATGGCTAGCGGCTCTGTCGGCTGCCTGTCAATTACGTTGATCACGGAATAATCAGCGTAGTTTTTTGACATCGTGGTAGTATCGCCCAGGCGTTTATATATATCATACTTTGCCTTCATACCGGTAAGGTCAAGGCCACCGCTCATGCTACCCGCCGCACCAAAAGTTGCAGCATGCCTGAAGGCGATGAACAACGCACCATGTCCACCCATGCTGAGGCCCGTGATTGCACGCGAGTTCCTGTCCCTGCGCGTAGGGTAATGGCTATCTATATAAGCCGGCACTTCTGTTCCGATATACGTCTCATACTTAAGGCCCGGTTCCACGGGACTGTCAAAATACCAGCTGCTGAAATTACCGTCGGGGCAAACGATCATCAGGTGGTTCTCTTTTGCCCAGCGGGCCAGCTCCGGCACCTTGGTGATCCAGTTGGAGTAATTGCCGCTCCATCCGTGAAGGAGGTACAGGACAGGCAGTTTATCCGGGGTATCCGGTCGTATCACTACACACCGGATATCCTTTCCCATGGCATCACTTCGTATGGTAACCGTATCGACCTCGGGCAGGTGCCGGGCATGCCGGGTTGCATCGTCAGGTTTCACCTGGAAGTTGCCTGTCACAGACCAGATGGTGCCTGAGAAAGAGATGATCAGTAATACAGGTAATAAAAGTGACCGCATAGTTTATACCCTTTTAGTTTTCCGGGCGCAATGATCAGAATCCTTTTTTATCGTTGGCATTCTGCATCGGGTTACGTCCTGAACTTTGTCCGCGAACGGCATCCTGTTTTTGTTTGAATGCCTTGAAGCGGGAAGGTTCAGGTATAGACCCCCAGCTGTTATTACTCTCATCAATATCGGCCGTTTCCTTCATCGGGTCAAGCTTGATGGAGGCCACTTCCTTGTCCTTGATAAATAACCTGGTCACTTTATTTTCATCCCTTCTCCACACCTGCGCAGGGATACGATCAATTTCTTTGGTGCCGTCCTTGTAGGTCCATTCAATAATGATGGGCATCACCAGGCCGCCTTTATTGCCAAAGCTCAGTTCATAATAATTTTTTGATACGAATGCGGCCTTCGCTGTTTCATCCAGTTTTTCGAAGTTGGCCGGCATAGTGCTCGTGTAGGAAGTAGTATCGTATTTCTCCAGGTCACGGTCATATCGCCAGTAAAAATCACGGGCGGCTGTATCCCGGTCGGTCAGGAAGCTGATATTCTTGTCTTCCCGGTTCCGGATTTTGGAGATATCCTCAAATGTATTCAACGCGGGTTTGGCCAGCTGCAGCTTCATGGTGCGTTCCCCGGGAGGCTCGGAGTTGAGGTCAGCCTTTGCATATTTGACCGAGTCGAGTGAGATATCGCAGGCATCGGTGCTGTAGAACCAGCCTCTCCAGAACCAGTCCAGGTCTTCACCCGTTGCATCTTCCAGTGTACGGAACAGGTCGGCCGGCGTCGGATGTTTGAAAGCCCAGCGTTTTGCATATTCCTTGAATGCATAGTCGAAGAGTTCGCGGCCAACAATAGTTTCGCGAAGGATATTCAGGCCGGTTGCCGGTTTTGCATAGGCGTTGGGGCCAAACTGTGCTATGTTTTCCGAGTTGGTCATGATTGGTTCCAGTTCGTCCTTCGGCAATTTCATGTAGCCGGTAATCGAAAAGGCAGGACCACGTTTGCTTGGGAATTTATTGTCCCACAGCTCTTCGGTCAGGTATTCGACAAAGGTATTGAGCCCTTCATCCATCCACGTCCACTGGCGTTCGTCGCTGTTGATGATCATCGGGAAGAAGTTATGACCTACTTCATGGATCACCACGCCCAGCATTCCGTTTTTGGTGCCTTCGCTGTACGTGCCGTCCTTATCAGTACGGCCATAGTTGAAACAGATCATGGGGTATTCCATTCCATTGGCTGCTTCCACACTCTGGGCAACGGGGTAGGGGTAGGGAATAGTGAAATCGGAATAGGTCTTGATGGTATGGGCAACCGCGCGGGTCGAGAACTTACGGTACAGGCCATACGCCTCTTTACCATAAAAACTCATCGCCATGATTTTTTTGCCCGCCACCATTTGTGGCATTGCATCCCATACAAATTTGCGTGACGAGGTCCATGCAAAGTCACGAACGTTATCCGCCTTGTAGATCCATGTTTTCTTCGTGGTGCTTTTTTGCTTCTCTGCGGCTTTCGCTTCGGCCAGGGTTACAATTTCCAAAGGCTCTTTTACGGTCTGTGCCTGTTTCCAGCGACCCAGCTGTGCAGGGGTAAGTACCTGTGCATAGTTGAGGCATTCGCCGGTTGAACCAATAATGTGATCGGCCGGAACGGTCATCTGTACCTTGAAATTACCAAAGGTCAGGGCGAATTCACCACGACCGGTGAACTGGTGGTTTTGCCATCCCTGGAAATCGCTGTACACGCAAAGCCGCGGGTACCATTGTGCCATGGTGAAAAGTGCATTGCCATCTTCGGCAAACAATTCATATCCGCCACGTCCTCCAACGGACATGCGATCAGAAATTTTATAGTTCCAGTCCAGTTTGAAAATAAACCGCTGTCCGGGTTTGAGTGGTGCCGGCAGTTCTACCCGCATCATGGTCTTGTTCACTGTATAAGCCAGCGATTTACCAAGGGCATCGGTCAGTTTTACAATATTGAAGCCATACCCGTTATCTGTTTTCGGAACCACGGAGCGGGCAAGTGCCTTATCGGAGGTGGCCTGTGGCATATAACTGTTGTCCTGGTAGTTGGCATCTTTCAGGTTGTTGTGTTCGTTCTCGTCCAGCTGAAGCCACAGGTACGTGAGCACATCCGGTGAGTTGTTGAAATAGGTCACGGTTTCGGAACCGGTCAGTTTGTAGTTAACCTCATCCAGCTCACACCTTATGTCATAGTCGGCCCGTTGCTGCCAGTACTTTGGCCCCGGTGCGCCGCTTGCCGTCCGGTATTCGTTCGGTGTTGGCAGGGTGGTACCCATCTGTTCAAACTTGTTCCCGTGATTGCTGCCGGGATTATTCTGCGGGTTCTGCCCCGAAGCTGCGATGGCCAGCATTGAGCCTGCTGCCATTAAAAGCAAATTTCTCATGTATCAGTATTTAATTCGGAAAGTGATTGTTATTGGACGAAAAAAAATTGCAAAACCTGTCATGGCCATCGTTCAAGTACCATCATTAAAGATAACGCGAAAACACCGGCCGATAAAAAAATGACCCATTCCCGGCGATTCACCCGGAAGCCGTCGATTATTAGTTTACCCAGCAGCAGCAGCACAATCACCACAGCTATCTGTCCGGCTTCCAGCCCAATGTTAAACCCCAGCAGGCCCAGGCCAAAACTTTCATCGCTGGCCAGCATGATCCGGATAGCATTGGCAAAACCCATTCCGTGGATCAGTCCGAAGAAGAGTGCCAGGAAATAATTGATCCGGATTGATTTTGGGGTAAACTTTTTCTGGAACAGGTTGGAAAAAGCGGTGATGACAATGGTGCAGGGGATCAGGAATTCGACCCAGGCGGACGGAATCCGGATGACATCCTTTACGCTCAGCGCCAGGGTGAGGGAATGTCCGATGGTAAAGGCGGTAACCAGGATGAGCACCTGTTTCCAGTCGCGCAGGATATAGATGGCGCACAACGCCGCAATGAACAGCTGGTGGTCGAGTGCCTCCGCGCTGATAATATGTTCCCAGCCCATCCGGAAATAAAATAAAAACTCCTGCATCTTCCTGTACCCGGTTGCCGTCTTTTGATGAATGGTAAAATTTGCCCGTGCCGTTTCCGGGAAAGCTTCAAAATAAAGCAGAGTTTTGTAAACGCAATAATTAAAGTTTCAATGGTAACATTCTTATTTAAATGGTGCGCCGTGTTAGCGATGGCTTCTTCTGTGAACGGGTTCCGGACCTTGCGGCCACTGCCGGAACAATTCCATCCATTTCACGTATCCACGACGGAGATCAACCAGAACCTGGCCGACAAAACCCTTGAGATCAGCTGCCACATTTTTACCGATGATTTCGAAACAGCCATCAGTAAGGAGTTTGGGGGCAAAACAGATTTTTCGAAGGAGTCCATGAAACCGCTGATGGATTCACTGACGCGCAAATACATCCTGAACCACCTTTCACTTAAGGTCAACAATCGTGGGGCAGCATTGAATTACGTGGGATGGGAGCGGGAAAATGAGGCGGTGTATGTGTACCTGCAGGTGGATGGGGTAAGTGCCGTTACCCAGGTGGAGGTGGTTAATACGATCCTGTACAATCTTTTTGATGACCAGATGAATATTGTACACGTGAAAGTAAACGGTGAAAGGAAGAGCCACAAAATGAATTACCCGGAAAAGAACCTGTCGGTAAAATTTTAGCGTTCCCTGTTTTTACTCATCCATTTCATCACGTAGTTTCTTGCTGATCTTTACCAGGATCTTATCGATGCGGTGACCATCCATGTCGATAATCTCGATATCGAATCCCTGCCATTCCAGTTTGTCACCCGCATGCGGGATCCGTTCCAGGCGATGGAGGATAAATCCTGCAAAGGTGTCGAATTCCTGTTCGCCTTCATTCATCCATTCTGTTTTTTCAAAATGGGTAAGGAAATCGTAGAATGGAATCTGGGCATCTACCAGGAATGAACCGTCTTCCCGTTCAATGATCTCGTAGTCGTTTACATCCGGCTGCGGCATTTCCCCGATGATGGCTTCCAGGATATCGTTGAGGGTGATCATGCCCAATATGCTACCATATTCATCCACGATAAAGCAGGAATGCAGCTGCGACTCCTTGAATCGTTCCATTACCTGGAACGCAGTATTGTTTTCGGGGACAAAAAGTGCAGGCCGCATGAGATCCTTGAATTGGGTATTGTCGGGGCTTACATAGAGGTCCTTGATAGAAACCACCCCTTTGATATTATCGATATCGTGATCGCAGATGGGGTAAATGCTATGCGGTTCGTTGATAATTTTTTCCTTGATGGTCTGTTCCGTATCCAGCAGGCTGAACCAGATAATATCACTTCGGTGTGTCATCAGTGAGGTGATATTGCGGTCGCTCAGGTGGAATACCCGTTCAATGATTTCCTGTTCCGTTTCCTCAATGGTACCCTGTTCGGTTCCTTCGCTGATGATGGCCTTTATCTCTTCTTCTGTAACCTGTGTATCGTTCGGTTTCAGCCGGAACAGCGTTACAATCACGTTGCTGGACTTGCTCAGCAACCAGATAAATGGATGTGTGATCAGGCTCAGGATCCGCATGGGCCGGGCAACTGCCTTGGCAATGGCTTCCGGTTTGGAAAGGCCGATGCGTTTTGGAATCAGTTCGCCGAAGATGATTGAAAAATAGGTAACGATGATGACCACAATCACGGTGGAAATGCGGTAACTGTATTTTTCCAGCAATGGCCATTGACTGAGGAAGGCGGCAAAGTCGTCCGTGATCTTTTCACCCGAGTAAATACCCGTCAGGATCCCGATTACGGTGATTCCCATCTGTACAGTGGAAAGGAATGTTTCGGGTTTATTAGCGAGGGTAAGGGCTTCGCGGGCAACGTTATCCCCCCTGTTCGCCTGAGCCTCCAGTCTTGATTTCCTTGCCGACACAAGAGCAATTTCCGCCATTGAAAAAAGACCGTTCAACAGGATTAGTCCTGCCAATATGAGTATTTCCATTTAAGAAGACAACGTTGGTTCTTTATCGAAGATAACGATTCCGAAGCGGTTATTGAAGAATGAACCGATGAGCGTGCCGAAAATGACGCCCAGCGCGGCGCCCCCGATTATGTCGAACGGATAGTGGATACCGATGTACACCTGTGCGATGGATACCAGTGCTGCCCAGGCAAACCCTGTAAGGGCCCAGCGACCAATCAGTTTGCGGGAAGTGAAGTAAAAGAAGGTAGCAATGCCGAAATGGTTGGCGGCGTGATTGGATACAAAGCTGAATCCGGTGGAGCAATGGTCGGCCAGCAGACGGACCTGCATAAAAAAATCCGGATCGTTGCAGGGGCGCAGGCGTTCGAATCCTTTTTTAAATACATAGGTGCCCGTCATGTCGCACAGCGCAACGGTGACCAGGAGAAAGAGTGTCCACCACAGGCCCCTGCTCCGGAAGTTCAGTATAGCAAACACAACAAGGAACAGGTACAGTGGTGCCCAGTTTGGCGGGTTGCGCGCAAAGGGCATAATGGCGTCGAAAAACGGATTGGCCATGCCGGTATTGATCCGGGTGAACATCCATCTGTCTGCTTTCTCAATAATTTCCGGGAAGGCGGAGCGGAGCAGGTATACCATTCAACAAATTAACAACATCTGCCGCACTAAAAGTTGATGATCCCGTATAATTTGGTTTGCTTTGTTGTCCCGTTTAATCGCCGGTAATACATGTTAATCAGGTATAAAACTCCTAAAACCATTCTCTGGGTGGCTAATCTGTTCGGGATCTTTCTCCTGATCTTTACCATGTTCCGGCTGGCTACGTTCTTTGCGTTTGGTCCGCCCCATCTTCGTTTTACTGACCTGCTGCCTTCGTTCCTGATGGGAGTACAGTATGACCTGCGATGGATCGCCATCATACTGGCGCCGATTGTACTGGTCAGTATGGTTCCAAGGTTTTCACCTTTTTACACGGCTAAAAACAAGAAGTGGTGGACCTGGTACCTGGCGGTTGTCACCTTTATCGTTTTCTTTTTCTTTGCGGCCGATTTCGGCAGTTTTTCCTACAACCGTACCCGGCTGGATGCAGGTGCCATGAACTTTGTGGAAGATCCGGGTATATCGATGCAGATGATGTGGCAGACTTATCCCATGTTCTGGATGCTGCTGGGTTTACTCATTGCGGTGATCCTGTTCAGGTGGATGTACCACAAAAGCCACTGGCGGGTGATCACACAAACGGATGGACTGAAAATTCCCTACCGCCGCAAATTTTTTATTGGCACTGCGCTGTTGTTTGCCGTTTTCATCTACGGACAGGTTGGCCTCACGCCGCTCACCTGGAAACAAAGCTTCCGTTTTCGCGACAGTTTCAAGTCCTATCTTGCCCTCAATCCCCTCCAGAATTTTTTTACCACACTCAAACTCCGCGCTCCCGAGTTCCATGAGGCAGAAGCCCGGCTGGCATTCCCGAAGATGGCTGCGGTGCTGCAACTTCCGAATGCAGATAACTTCAGTTACCGTCGTACTGTGGTTCCGGGCAGTAATGCGCTGGAAAGCAGGCCCAACGTGGTGCTGGTGATGTGTGAGTCGTTCAGCATGTACAAAAGCAGCATGAGTGGCAATCCGCTGGGTACCACGCCGTACTTTGATTCGCTGACCCGGAAAGGTATTTTTTTTGAGCGTTGTTTTTCCCCGCATTTCTCGACTGCCCGTGGGTTATTTGCCATTGTGACCGGCATACCCGATGCGCAGCTGTTCAAATTTTCCACCCGCAACCCGGGGGCCATGACCCAGCATACCATCATCGATAATTTTGAAGGATACAACAAACATTACTTCCTGGGTGGTAGTCCTGGCTTTAATAATTTCCAGGGATTGCTGAAAAATATCGATGGTTTGCAGATGCACACTGAGGTAAATTTCAAAGCGCCGAAAATCAACGTGTGGGGTATCAGCGACAAGGACCTTTTCCTGGAAGCCAACTCGGTGTTCACCAAACAGGACAAACCGTTTTTTGCCATCATCCAGACATCGGATAACCACCGCCCGTATATGATTCCAGAGCAGGACACTGCTGCGTTCCGGAAAAAAGAAGTAACGGAGGAGGAATTGCTGAAGTATGGATTCGGATCGGTGGAGGAATACAATTCGTTCCGGTATTCTGACTTCTGTTTCCGCACCTTCCTGGAAGCGGCTGAAAAGGAAACCTACTTCCACAATACCATCTTTGTTTTTATAGGTGACCATGGCGTGGCGGGTAATGCCGAGGCGGTGTACCCGGCGGCATGGACCGAACAACGGCTTACGGACGAACACGTGCCATTGCTTTTTTATGCTCCTTACCTGTTGAAGCCACAGCGCAGGCCCGAGATAGTGTCGCAGGTGGATGTTTTACCCACCATTGCCGGTATGATACAACAGCCCTATGTGAATACCACTATGGGTCGTGACCTGCTCGACCCCGCCAAAAAGCAGAACCTGGCATTTATCACGAATACGGCGGGTAAGATCGGCCTGGTCACGGACGATTTTTATTTTATCAAAAACCTCAACTTCCCGGATGAACAGATGGTGCCTGTGAGGTATGGGCAAATACCCTTTACCGCACGGCAAACCGATTCCATCAAACAGGAATTATCGCAGCTTACCAGTGCGTATTTCGAAACCGCCCGGTACATGCTGATGAATAACCAGAAAGATTAGGTTGGGCCAGGCTATTCCCTCGTATCAACAGGTCTTATCCGTGTTCGCATTGCTTAAGCAGGCGGGGTGCAAATGCCCTCAGGTCAGCGCATCACTTAAGCAGGCGGGGTGCAATGCCATCAGGTCAGCGCATCACTTAAGCAGGCGGGGTGGAATGCCCTCAGGTCAGCGCATCACCTGTGCGGCCATCGCTGTACAATCTTTTGTCCCCGTCCGATTTTTCCGCAACGTTTTTCTTTGCCAGGATGATCAGTTTGGGTGCGCTTACTGTGTCGTAATCACCCAGGTTGTCGTCGCCAAAAAGTTCCTGCACCTGGAGCC
>SDZZ01000541.1 GCA_004173255.1 Chitinophagaceae bacterium
CTACAACGACCCGTTTGCTTTTTTCCGCGCAGCGGTGAGGAAGGAGATCCGGGTGGAAGACGATGACCTTTCATCACTTCCAACCAACATGATGGTGATGGAAATACTCGATGCGGCAAAGTGCTCCGCGATGACCGGGAAAACGGTTTCACTTTCCCATCAATAACAGCCTTGCTTCCCCTTTCCCAAACAAAATGAAACAGAAAGAGCTGTCCGGAGTTCGCAGAAATTTTAGAAAAACCAAACTTATATTTGGAACGTACGTTTAAAATCGTACCTTGGTGAAATGAAAGGTCCGGCAAAAGATAAACAACCCATGCAGCTACCCACTAAAACCGAGATGGATGTGTTGCAGGTACTTTGGGCAAATGGCCCGTCCACCGTGCGTTTTGTTCACGACCTGCTGAATACGCAGAAGGATACGGTGCAATACACATCCACCCTGAAGCTGATGCAGGTGATGACGGAAAAGGGAATGCTGGCCCGTGATGAGTCGAGCATGAAACATATTTACCGGCCGTTGATGGAAGAGGAAAAAACAAAAGGAAAGATGCTCGGCCGCTTCCTCGATTCCATGTACGACGGATCAGTCAGCAACCTGGTGATGGCATTGATGGAAAATGAAAAGACGTCGGAGAAGGAATTGCAGGTGCTGAAGGAAATAGCAAACAAGCTGGCAAACGATAAACCATAATGTTATAATGTATTTCCTGTTTGCAGATACGTGGATCACTGGTATTGGATGGACGCTGGTCCATTCACTCTGGCTGGGGCTTGTGCTCGCGGTTCTCGGGGGAGTGCTCATGCTGGTAACCAGGAAGGCAACTGCTTCGGTGCGTTATGCCCTTCTTATTACACTGATGGTCCTGTTCCTTGTTGCTGTGGGCGTTACGTTTGCCCTGATGTTATCTGCGACAGGACTCACATCTTACACCGTGAGCGGCACTGTCAGGGCCAATGGCTGGCCCGGTCCTTCTTTCATGGATACGCTCACTGGCTTTTTTAACGAGCATTCAGGATGGATCGTGAAGATCTGGCTGCTGCTGGTCGTTTTAAAGCTGGGCAAACTGATAGCCGATTGGTTTTATGTATCGCGGCTGAAGCAGCAGCAGGTTTATTCACCCGAGCCGCACTGGCAGGAAAAACTGGAACAACTGAGCAACCACCTCGGGGTCGGTAAAATGGTACGAGTGCTCGAGTCCGCCCTGGTTAAGGTTCCTGTAGTTGCCGGTCACCTCAAGCCCGTTATCCTGCTGCCACTCGGAATTTTAGCTAATCTTCCTGCATCGGAAGTGGAAGCCGTGTTGCTGCATGAACTGGCACACGTTCGACGGAATGACTACCTGGTAAACCTGGTGCAACGGGTGGCCGAATTATTATTCTTTTTTAACCCGGGCCTGCTCTGGATCTCGTCATTGGTTCGCAACGAACGGGAAAACTGCTGTGATGATGTTGCCATTGCGGCTTCGGAAAATAAGGTGGGTTACGTACAGGCACTGGTCAGTTTCAGGGAACACTCACTAAAAACACCGGTGGTTGTACTCGGCTTTTACAATAAAAAAAATCAGCTGCTGGATCGCCTTCAGCGGATCGTTTATAACCGTAACAGAACATTGACGGGCCGCGAAGCAGGATTTGTCTCAGTCAATGTGATGCTGCTTGTTTTGTTAATGGTATTCACCGGTGAGACGGTTGTGAGGCGGGAACAGGGGACGGCGCATCAATTAACAGCCTTGACCCAACCAACGAACACGCTTCAACATCTCCCCGCAAGCAACCCACAGGAGGGTATCCCTGTTGTTGAAAACATTGTTCCGTCCCTGATCGGACCAACTCCCGTTCCATCGGATGATGCAGCCTACAAAAACGTTTACAAGGATTATACATCGGAATACAAAGATTATGCAGGTAATAGCGATCCTTCACAGGAGAGTGTTAACCGGGAGAAAGAAAGGAAGCAGTCCGTTGACTCAGACGAAGGACACAACCAGATAGTGAACCATCCGAACCAGCCTGAGCCAGATCGCGGACAAACCGCGAGCGACCGGTTGCAGGCGGGTATTGAACGGCGGCAGGCCGGCATTGATCGCAAAGCGGCAGAGCACGACCGGGAAGTGGCGATGGCCGACCGGCAACGTGCAGAACTGGACAGGGCGCAGGCGATGAGGGACATGGAACAGGCTGAGAAAGATCGCGCCCAGGCCGAAATCGATCGCATGCAGGCTGTGAAAGACCGCATCCAGGCAGAACGGGACCGGATGCAGGCGATAAAAGATCGTGAACAGGGAGAAAGGGATCGAGGGCAGGCGCTTAAAGATCGTGAACAGGCTGAAAGGGATCGGCAGCAGGCGGCAAAAAACTAATCAACTTACTACACCGGGGCATATAGTTTACCACACTGGAATTTTTTGAAGGCCATTGGTTGCAGGATGCGCACCTGTTGACCAGGCGTCAGTGTTACCATCATTTTTATTTAAGTAAAAAAAAACGCCGTCAGGCGAAAGGGATTCTATTGCCCATCATTAACAAAAAACAAGAAACAATGAAAAGGAAAGTTTTAACGGCGGCTGCCCTTGCAGCCCTTCTCACACTTGGTACCGGCCTTCATGCCCAGGAAGGAAAAACAAAAAACAACAGCCAGGTGAACGATGTCAGCATCAGTACAACTGAATCGACGATCAACATGACGGAAGA
>SDZZ01000542.1 GCA_004173255.1 Chitinophagaceae bacterium
GTCATATAATCGTGGCAAGGGAGAAGTGCCAGGCCGATCAAGTAATACACCAGCAGCTGCAATCGGGACTTGCAGGTGAACAAGTTTGACTTCGGCGGTAGCAAAACAGGCGTACCAGCGATTAGCAAAAAAATTTGGTTACTTAAAAAGGGGTGTTTTTCAACACCCCTTTTCTACAGGTAACCATAGGCTTCCGGTTACGAACCGCGTAATGGTCGTCCGCACCTGATTCAGGTGAAGGGCCACACAGATCCGGACCGCTTCCTAAGCGTGGACGCACCGTGCCGATCAGGTATTCACGACTGACCCGCCATTTGGATGGATGGTTTGCCCGGTAATAAAATTACTTTCATCGGAGGCGAGGAAGACATATGACCCGGCAATCTCTACCGGCTGTGCAGGCCGCCCCAGTGGCGTATCCTGGCCAAACTCAGCTACCTTTTCCGGTTCAAACGTGGCCGGGATCAATGGTGTCCAGACCGGACCGGGGGCAACGGCATTTACCCTGATTCCTTTTTCTGCCAGGGAACCGGAGAGTGCGCGGGTAAAACCAATAATGGCGCCTTTGGTAGAAGAATAATCGATCAGGTCGGGATTGCCTTTGAAGGCTGTTACCGATGCCGTATTGATGATAGAGGCTCCTTCTTTCAAATGAGGCATCGCTGCTTTCACCAGGAAGAACTGGGAGAATATATTTGTACGGAATGTTTTTTCCAGTTGTTCCGCGGTAATATCTTCAACATTTTCCTGCACAAACTGGACTGCAGCGTTGTTGACCACGACATCCAGCCGTTCAAATTTTTTAATCGTTTTGCTGATAATATCGATGCAATTGGATTCCTGTCCCACATCCGTCTTAATCAGGAGCGCTTTCCTGCCGTATTTTTTGATTTCTTCTTCCGTCTTTAACGCATCCTGTTCTTCATCGAAGTAAGCGATGACCACGTCGGCCCCTTCCTTTGCAAAACTGATTGCCACCGCCCTGCCAATCCCGCTGTCGCCACCGGTGATCACCGCGACCTTGTCCTTCAGCCGCCCCAGTCCGGGTTTGCCATTATCGTACACTGGCTGCGGATCCATCTTGCTTTCTTCACCTGGTTGTTTGTCCTGTTTCTGCGCCGGTATTTTTTCCGGCATTTCCATTGTTCCCATTTTCATGTTCCACGATTTGTGGATGTCGTGATTGACACCCGGGTAATGTAGTTGGATATCGGTTAAAACAGAACAAACAAAAGGCCAGTCACAGGGTTGTGGCGCAAAACTGCATTATTTGTAAAGTTGCTGCTCTTTGGTATAATATGTTTTACTGCCTCCCGTAGTTTTTTTCAGGATGGCAGCACCTGATGGCGTGGTATCGCGTTTACTGTTATGGACTTTCATAAAGGCCCTGTATTCCCCACCAATTACATCGGGATCATTTTTCTTTATTTCCGCTGACGCCTGTTTATACACTTTTTTAATTGCCTTCATCAACGCCTTGATTTTGTCAACCGGAATTTTCGAGGAAACAGAAAATGGTGAAATTCCGGCTTCATACAGGATCTCATCAGTGTACGCATTTCCCATTCCCCGCAGCAGGTCCTGGTTGCGCAGGTGGTTTTTAATCATGGCATCATTGTCGAGAAATTTTTTCCAGGCCGCCAGGGTTAGTTTCTTATCCAGTACATCAGGGACGGCGGACGGTTCGGGATCGAGGAAAATATTGGCCTGCCGGTGAAAATCGGTCAGCCATAAAACCGGTTTGCCTTTGAACGCAAATTCAACCAGCAGGTACGCTGGTTTTTTTTCCACCTCCCACCGGAATTCGCCGTGTAACATCAGGTGAACTCCCAGCAGTTGTTTGCCTTCAAAAAGGAAGCGCAATTGTTTACCATCGCGATACACTTCCACCAGTTTTTTCCCCACAATGGCTTTGCGGATGGCTGCTGCGGCCGGTTTCACTTTCGCACGCTGGTGAACGACCAGTGCTTCCAGCTTTGCCCCTTTCAGTTTCTTTGTCAGGTTTTTACTGAACGCTTCCAGGTCCGGGATTTCAGGCATATGTATTTTACCGGTCCGGGGCAAAAACCCTTCCAGCCTTTGTGCAGGTTGGAGCGTCCACCCGGTGGGCGCCGACCACGCGACTGCTGCATGGCCCTGTAGCAGGCCCGGCCCAGGCAACCGTCATCGGCGGGCATAGCTTTTGCCTTCATGGGTCTAAACAAATACATGCCCGAAGGACCATCAATTATTATCATGAAAGAAGCCATGATTGGCTTTAAAGGCAAAACAATTCTTGATGCATGGGGAACGGGAAAGGCAGACCTGGAAAAACTGCCTGGCCATCGCATACATGATATCCGTACGCTGGGGAAACAACTGCTCATAATATTGAAGGGTACAACCGTAAGGGTCCACCTGCTGATGTTCGGGACCTACAGCGTAAATGAAAAAGACCGGCCGGATAGCCGGGTGCGGCTGGCGCTGGTGTTCAAAAAAGGAGCTGCTTATTTTTATACCTGCTCGGTAACCTCGGTCGATGGGGACCCCGAAGAGGTGTTTGACTGGGAGTCGGATATAATGGGGGACCGGTGGAATGCGGCGAAGGCAAAGAAAAAACTGGCAGCCTTGGGTGACATGTTGGTGAGTGATGCCCTGCTCGACCAGGACGTTTTTGCCGGGGTTGGCAATATTATAA
>SDZZ01000101.1 GCA_004173255.1 Chitinophagaceae bacterium
CCATCACTACCTCGCCATTGGTATTGTTGGATGAAACAGAATAGATTTTGTTATTCATGTATCCTGCGGAAATAATCCGACCGGTAGAATTCATACCCGGGGTAGAATGGAATAGCGAGCTTTGTACTTCTCCGGTATTGCGGTCCAGTCGAAGGGTGGAATACCCCCGCTCGCCCGGAGCCAGCACTACCAGCGACGTTCCGGTAATCACACATGCCAGTGAAGTGATCACCTGGCTGTTTGATTCATAAAGTTTAGTCCAGAGTGCATTTCCGTTGCGATCCATTTTAAACACCAGGATTTTTGCCGTGCTGAAATAGCCCGGGTCATTTTGCAGGAAATAGATATTGCCGTCCGCGTCAGTGGCATTAAAATCCAGTGATGCAAACGCGCTTCCGGTTTTATGTGTTTTAACCCAGATTACGTTGAGGTCCTGGTCCAGCTTTGTAACCGACATAGCAGGTATGCCATCTACCAGCTGGTAAGTGATGAGGAGCACATGATCACCGTCCTGGCGGATCAGTTCCGCCCCGGTTGAAAGTCCATCAAAGAACAGGGTAATGCCACGGATCAGGTTTCCTTTTTCGTCAAATAGTTTAAGTCCGGTGGAAACGATATTGGAGTTGTCGGATGTGTGGTCCGACATGCTGGAGCCCACTACAAATGTTTTATTGGTAAGCTGCACAATATTGCCAAGGTAGGAGCCAAAGCTTCCGCTGCGGTACATTTTATAGAACGAAGTCATGCAGGTGTCTTCCGGAGGGGTGGGTGGACAGCTTACCTGGCTGCAGTCCGATGTTTGGGTAAGAGGTGCTGTGCCGCTGGTCATGGCAGCGGGCAGGAACAGGATGGAAGGAGTTGGGTAGCTGGGTATGGTACCGCTGTTCTGGCTGTTGATGATGGACGTGGAAGTAAGCGACAGTATTGTATTCCCGCATCCGGGTAATTGTCCGCTGCTGTCCGTTTTTACCAGGATCACCTCATCCGCCGCTCCTTTGTTGAGTGCCATTAAGAGGCCACCATCGATGGGTGAACGGGCCAGTCCAACCACCGAAGAACCTATCGGTACATCATAACTGTTGCTGTGTTCGACGGGCGAGCTGAAGTTTGCCAGCTGGGTGATTGAGATCAGTTTGCCATCTGCCGGCAGGCTTACGGCCATGAAATCGCCACCATTGTCGACTACTGCGGTCGCATCCCAGCCTAAGGTGCCGGGCAGGGTATAGGTGTGCGTCAGTTCCACCTGGTATGCCTGGTTTTGGGTAGACCGGTAAAATTTAAAATCGCCGTTCTGTTGTCTTGCGATACCTGCATGGAAAAGATGGTTGCTCCAGTTGCGTACGTCGCGGGCTGAACGTTCGGTCAGGTCCGTGCTATTGTTATAACTGTCGAGGATGTTTCCGGTGGCAGGGTCAACGGTGGTGTAGTCAAGATGTTTTTTGCCGGCAAGTTCGATGTTGGTAACCAGCATGAGTTCGAACAGGTGGTTGTTGCGGAAGCCTGCTATATCGGTCATGCCGGTGATCCGGATTTCGCGTGTCCACTGAAGGGTGCCGGCCATGGTATACTGCTGCAGCGCTACGTTCAGTCCCATTTGTGCGGCGAGTACAATAGTGTTTTCATGTGTGTAGTCGATGGTTACTTTGGTAACGGGCTGGTTGTAGGTAGAAACTTTACTCCACGCAAAACTGAAATCGTTGTTCAGCAGTGCTGCAAAACTTTTTATGGTTCCGCCTTCGTTGATGGTGCCGCCGATGACCAGCCTGCCATCGTAGGTGGCATTGAAGGCATGGATAGTGGTTGGCTGGTTGTTGATGCGGATGCGGGTGGGAACAGTGATGCTTCCATCGTGTGCCACTTTTAAAAGGATCCCTTCGTTGATGCCTCCTGTGTTGGTGAGGGTGCCTGCACCGATAAATATACCGGAACTGGTGGGCTGGATGCCGCTGAGGGTCAGGAGTTCGCCTGGCGCGGGGCGGATATGGTTGAAGTATGTCTGGTTGAGGCAGCCTGGTCCGGCCATCGTTTTGCTGTTTGCGCCCATGGTCCTGGTGGTGGTGGTCGTTTGGATTACGGTCCCGTTGACACTTCCTGTTTCTTTGCTTGTCTTCGTAAAATCTTTATGCTGGCCTGAAGCAGTCATCGCCTGCTTTTGTTGATTGCGGGCAAGTGCCATTTCCAGTGTGAGTGGGGAGGGCGGAAGGGTAGAATCTTTTGAAGCGGGACGTTTTGCGGAAGCCGGTTGGTTCTTTGGTGCCGGAACTGAATGCTGCGCCCTTAATTGGTTGCCGGATAACAGGGTAAACAGGCAAACAAAACACCATAAGAACCTGCATGATGGTTTGTACATTCTCATAAGTGGTGCTGGCAAGGCGGGTTTCGGGGGTTGTGCAGGTAAATATATCGTTTATTCCGGATGAAAAAGGGTCAGCTTCCCCGAAGAAAGGCCGGGGTGCTGTGTTTTGCCGGGGCTTCAACAGCGAGGGCTTGCTATAGCTTCGTGCTTGCGACGGTCACTTTTGCTGAAGGTCTTTCGGCGAGGTTTCTTTTAGTCGAAGCATTTTCGGGCGTGTTTTTGTCAACACCTCGCAAGGCGATGCGCTCTCCTGCCAGCGTTTTGTCGGGCGATCGTTAGTGTTTACTTCCCGCTTTCACTTTGAACAAATGGAGTACATGGGGAAAGATAGCGTCCATGGTTTCATCGACGCCTTTCAGGGAACCGGGCAAAGTGATGACCAGTGTTTCGCCGATGAAGCCGGCCACTCCACGGGAGAGCATGGCATATGGCATGCGGTCCTGGCCATAGCGACGGGCCTGTTCCATAATGCCGGGGATCTCTTTATCAAGCAGCGGCCTCACCGCATCGGGTGTGTTATCGCGGTCGGACAAACCGGTGCCCCCGGTAAATAATAGCAGCTGCGGTTTTGAATGGTCAAGACCCCTGATTTTTTGTTGGATCAGGGTAAAGTCATCGGCAATGGTATCATAGGCTTTGGTGGTAATACCCAGGTGCTCCAACCGGTTGATGATGGCGCGGCCGGAGCTGTCTTCCGATGTTCCTGCACTGATGCTGTCGGAGCAAACAATGACGGTTGCTGCAAGATGTGACCAGTCTTTTTGATGGTCCGACTTCCCGCCTTTTTTACTATCCAGCCTGATCGATAAAATTTCGATGCCTTTGTCAATTGGCTTCAGCATATCATACATGGTGAGTGCAGTGACCGATGCGCCGTGCATGGCTTCCACTTCCACGCCCGTTTTGTAAATGGTGTGCACCTCCACATAAATCTTTATCGTTAAACCGTCCGTTTCATAGGTGATACCGGTGTATTCAACAGGCAGCGGATGGCAATCGGGGATTACATCACTTGTTTTTTTTACTGCCAGCAAACCTGCTGCCCGGGCAAATTCGAACACATCGCCCTTCGGCACTTTTCGTTGCTGAACAGCCTCGATGGTTTCGGGCCGGGAAACCTTTACAATGGCCGATGCAATGGCAATACGTAGCGTTGAATTCTTATGGGTAATGTCGACCATGTTATTTATTTTCTTTCCATTGAAAGGATTCGTCGGCGAATAATTCCTTACCCCACACGGGTAATTCTGCCTTGATGCGTTCCACGACCTCGTTACATGCATCCATCGCTTCCCGGCGGTGCGGGGCGGATGTAAACACAAAGAGACATATTTCGCCAGTATTTACGGAGCCAAGGCTATGGTGAATATGCATACAGGTGATGGGATATTTTTCAAAAATCGATTCACGGATCGCGTCCATTTGTTCGAGTGCCATCTCTTCGTAGGCCGTGTATTCGATAGCGGCAACAGGTTTGCCATCGATGACATCGGCCCGGACCTGCCCAAGGAAAATGCTGTGGCCGCCAATCACTGTCTTTGACTGATGTTTGGCAATGCTGTCGGCAATGAATGAAGGAGGGATAGGACCGTGTGTGAAAATATTTTTTAGGGACATTTTTTTCTTTTTTTGATTAACACTGGGCGGGTCGGCGCCGTGGTTTAGATCGTTTCAGATCCCTACGGGATGACAATGGACTCCGGGATGACAGGGTCCCTACGGGATGACAAATCCTTCCGGGACGACAAGGTCCTTCCTGGATGAGATCCCTCTCGAATAAGGTCCCTACGGGATGACAAATCCTTCCGGGACGACAGGGCCCTCCGGATGAGATCCCTCTCGGATGAGGTCCCTACGGGATGACAAATCCTTCCGGGATGACAGGGTCCTTGCAGGATGACAGGCCCCTTCAGGATGACAAGGTCAACCCATAACACCACCCTGCAAACTATAAATCCTCCTGCTTCCGTCGCTCACCTCCCGTAGCATTTCCGCGGCCTTCAGGCTGCGTTTGCCTGACTGGCAGAATAAAATTACGGGATCGCCTTCAATCCCTTCGGCAAATACAGGAAACACCGATAACGGGATCTGGACATACTCGAATCCCTGGAGGGCGGGCGTTTCATTTTCTTCCCGTACATCGATCAGCGTTGCGGATCCGGCATCAATCAACGTACGAAGCTGGTCCTTTGTAATCACTTCTATTACCGGTTCGGTGGTCGTGGCCGCATCCTCGCCAGCGGTTATATCAACTCCAGTGCGCTGTGCGGTAAACGCTGTCCCAACCCGGCAACCCTCCCCATAATCGCTGCCAGCAAACTCTTCCGCGCTTGCTGGAATCGTGTAATCCTTTACAGAGGCGGCTTCCACTTCGATGGTAAAAATTTCCTGGCGCAACAGGTTATACGTAAGTAACCGGTTAACGAGTGGTTCACCAACGCCGGTAATCAATTTAACCAGCTCGGCAGCCTGCATGGTTCCGATGATTCCTGGTAACACGCCGAGTACACCTGCTTCCGCGCAGTTGGCAAACTCGCCATCTCCCGGTTGAACCGGAAAGAGATCGCGATAGTTTACTGTTTTGCCTGCGGCAAATACATTGAAGATGACCACCTGTCCTTCATACTCGGACACTGCGCCAAACACCAGTGGTTTTTGCAGGTAATAACAAACATCATTGACCAGGTAGCGTGTTGAAAAATTATCCGATCCGTCGATCACATAATCATATTCGCTGATCAGGTTTACCGCATTGAGAGGATCCAGCTGGAAAGGGTAGGGATAAATTTTTACCAATGGATTCATGGCTGACAATTTCCCCGCTGCCACTTCCACTTTCAACAAACCGATTTCTCCGGCATTGTATAATACCTGCCGGTGGAGGTTGGAGAGTGAAATGGTATCGTGGTCCACCAGCCCGATTGTGCCGACACCGGCGCTGACAAGATATTGCAGGATCGGGCATCCAAGTCCACCCGCTCCGATAACCAATACCCGTGCGGACTCCAGCGCACGCTGCGCTTTCTCCCCAAATCCCTGGAGGATCAGCTGCCGGTTATATCGTTCATAAAATTTATCCATATCATCCGCCCGAAAAAGGAGGGAGCAATGCAACGACTGATCCGTTGGTCAGTGCGGCATTTTCCCTTGTCATTTTTTTATCTACTGCAATCACGTATTTTATTTCTTTTAGTGCCGGGTACCTGCTTTCGAGTAGTGCGCGTAATGAATCCGTGTCGGTGACATCACTGACACGGAACGCAGCCCCGGTAATGCCCGAAATTTTTCCAAAACCTGTTACTTCAACATCCATGTTTATCCCAAAATATCGTTGTTAAAACTATAGTTTTTATCACTCCTGTTTTGGCTGCGGCAACCATGCTGCTACTTGTTATATCCAATGAACCGCAACTACATTGTTCTGTTTTGCCTGCTACGAAACGGGCCAATAAAGGTGTGCCCTCACGCCGTTGTAAACAACAACTTGTATGCCGCGAGTGCCAGCACGCAGGCGAGTATTGTTTTCAAGGCGTCCTGGTGGAATTTCTTAGCCCCGAAATATGCGCCACACAAACCTCCTGCAAAGGCCACTACTACATACCAGAGCATATCCGGGCTGAAATCAATGCCTTTCGACAACATCCCGGCCAGTCCGGAGACCGAATTTACCAGGATAAATGCTGCGCTAATGGCAGCAGTCTGTTTTTGATCGGTCCATTTCAATAACAATAAAACCGGGGAAAGGATGATGCCGCCGCCGATTCCGATCAGTCCCGAAAGAAAACCAATCACCCCGCCGATCAGCAATGATGGCAACAACCGGGGCGTTTCGAAATCTTTCGGATCCGTGTTCTTGAAAAAGAAAAACCGCACGACGGGGATCAATAGCAAAACGCCCAATACCTTTTTATAAGTGTACTGATCAATGGTAATGGTGCCGCCGAGGTAAGCAAATGGTATAGAGGCCGCCGCAAAGGGCCAGAATATTTTCCATTTAAAATGTCCGCCTTTGTGGAACTGGTAAAACGAACTGCCGGCTACAAAAAGGTTGAGCAATAAAGCGGTTGGTTTCATCACGGCCGGTGTTACGCTGAAAATGGCCATGAGGGCGAGATACCCACTGGCGCCACCGTGTCCGACAGACGCGTACAAGAATGCCACAACAAAAAGTAATGGGAAAAAGAGGTAGACGTAATCTGCCATATGTCCAGTAAAAATAACTGAAAAAGCCGGGTGCGCGAATGATTGCGTGAACCAGCGCCAGTTCCGGGTGAAGCTTGGGGAACTGCCATCACTAAACGAGCGTCATTGACTGGGCGGCATCAGTACGATTGACGGTTCAAGGCTATTGCCATGTACAAACTGAAGTTGAAGCGGCCTGATAGTCGATGATGACGGGAACTGAAACTGTTTAAAATCCAGGCAGCACCATCACCTCCACTTCTTCACCGGCGTGGTACACATCCCGTTCTTCCTCCAGTACTACCAAGGCATTGGCTTCGGCGAAAGAGCTCAGTTGGTACGACAACTGCGCGTTCAGGATTTTTACATTGGTTCCGCAGAGATTTGCTTTCAGGAAATGGGTGAGGCCGGCAGGTTTGGTATATCCGTTTTCCAGTACTGCCTTCACGGTGCGAACCGGGTCTTTTTTCCGGCAGAGTTGTTCCACCGCGGGCAATACATAATTATAAAAACAACTTAACACTGACGAAGGGTTACCGGGCAGGCCAAAGACAGGTATGCGATCTTTCATACCAAAATAAAGGGGCTTGCCTGGTTTCTGTTTAACCTTATGGAAAACCTGTTCCACTTCGCAGTGATTGGCAGCTTCGAGCACAAAATCATAATCGCCTACGCTGATGCCGCCGGTCAGCAGTACCAGGTCGGTCCATTCCAGCACTGTTGCCAGCTGGTATTTCAGGCTGTTCAGGTTGTCTTCGATCCGTAACACATGGATATTGGTGATTCCTGCTTCGCGTAACGCAGCAGTCAGCGAATAAGAGTTTGATTCGTAAACCTGTCCCGGTTCGAGTGGTTCGCCCGGTGTCTGCAGTTCGTTGCCGGTAACCAGGATGCTGACCGATGGTAATGAATACACCGACACCTGATTTACGCCGATACCCGCAAGGAAACCGATGGCGGCCGGGCTTAACGGAGTGTCCTTTGGCAGGGCGAGGGCACCGGCACGCGCTTCAGATCCTTTGGCGCGAACTGCGAATCCGGGGACGAGTGCGGCATCGCTGATGTGTATGGTGTCTCCGTCACGACTGACTTTTTCCTGCATCACTACCGTATCGGCGCCTTCGGGCAGTGGCGCGCCGGTGAAGATGCGAACTGCCGTTCCGGGCTGGAGCGTGATCATGGAACCTGCGCCGGCAGCCATTTCCCCGCTCACCTTCAACGGCTGGTCTTTATCGGCAAAGCGGATCGCATATCCGTCCATCGATGATTGTTCAAAAGCAGGTATGTCGGTTACGGCATAGATGTCTTCGGCAAGTACCCCGCAGGCAGCTTGTAATAGTGAACGGCGCACGGGCGCGAGTACATGGATGCGGGAGTGAATGAGTGCTTTGGCTTCTTTGACGGTTATCATGAAAAAGGAAGTATCGGGTTTTATTATAAATGTTATCAGATTCCTCCGGAATGACAACGATCAGCCTTTCGTGACGGAATGACAACGATCAGCCCCCGATCGTAATCATGCTTCTGTTATGGAGCGAGGCGGCATCGAGTGCCTCAAAGGTTCCGGAGAACTGGCCACCCAGTGCCTTTGCTTTTTCGCCGATGGATTGTAAAATCAGCGGCAGTATTTCTTCACCATTTCTCAGTGCAGTCAGCAGGTCTGTTTCACCGGTGGAGAATAAACAGTTTTTTAGTTTGCCATCTGCTGTCAGTCGCATCCGGTTACAGGTATCGCAGAACGGGGCGCTCATGGTGCTGATCACCGCAAATGAACCTGCATGGCCGGGTACCGTGTAATGTTTCGCCGTATCGTTTGGTGAACCCTGTACGGGTAGCACCGGGAATTTTTTGCCAATAACCTCCAGTATTTCGTGGAGGGAGAACACCTGGTTGCCTGTCCATCTATTTCCGCTGAATGGCATGAACTCGATGAATCGCACCTGGATCGGGATATGCATGGTCCAGTTGATGAAGTCGGTAATTTCATCATCGTTAAACCCTTTCATCACTACCGTATTGATCTTCACCTGGAATCCATGATGCAGTAACAACTCAATATTACTGCGTACCTGGTGGAACAGGTCACGACGGGTTACCAGCAAAAACTTATCGGGTTGTAACGTATCGAGGGAGATATTCAGCGAACGGATGCCAGACGCTTTCAGTTCAGGAATCAAGGTATGTACACGTGATCCATTGGTGGTCATGACCAGCTCGACCGGTAACTCACCCAGTGAAGCAAGAATTTTGCCCGCGTCTTTCCGTACCAGCGGTTCGCCACCCGTAAGACGGATTTTTTTCACGCCCTGCGCAACAAATAGTTTAGCGATGGAAAGGATTTCATCTGGCTGCATCAGCCTTGATGCGGGTGTAAAATCGTAGTCTTCCTCCGGCATGCAGTAGAAGCAACGCAGGTTGCAGTTATCCGTGAGGGATATCCGCAGGTAGTCGTGCACCCGGTTAAAAGAATCTTTGATCATCCGATTTTATTAATGTGGACCTTCGCCGGTCTTATTCAACAAGTCAGTAGCCGCAAAGCTTCGCGGGTATTATTGCAGCGCACCTTCACTGCTTTTATCCAGCAACAGGTTATAATCTTCTTCTGTATCAATATCGATTGCTCCCGCATCAAAGTCGATGTGTGCAACATCGCCCGCAAAGTGGTGAATCAGTTTTTTTGCGCCTTCGCCTTCTTCCAGTTCCTTCAGGCCTGTGAAGTAGTTGCTGGTATATAATACCGGCACCCCTACCGTGCCTGCGTAAGCCGAAGCAACGATGCCTTTACCGCTGTGCAGCTGTTTTTCGTGCAGCGACTTCAGGATTGCGGCAGATACAAAAGGCTGGTCACAAACCGAAATAATCACTGCATCCGCTCCGCCCATCGCCTCCAGTTTCTCCACCCCGAGGCGGATTCCGGTTGCCATCCCTTCTTTCCACCGGTCATTGTGCAAGATCGAAAGGCCATCCGGATGTAATTTATCCAGCACTTCTTTTTCAAATGCGCCGGTTACCAGGATAACGGGAGCCAGTCCGGCCATGCGGGCTTCATCCGCTACATGTTGCACCAGGCTTTTGCCGTTGTAAAACAGGGTCTGTTTGGGCCGGCCCAGCCGTGTTGATTCGCCGGCCGCGAGAATTACGATTGCAATTTTATCCATGACGAACAATTGTCCTTGCCCTGCGATGAATGGGTTCCGTTTTTTCTTTCAATGGCTGGACGGTAACACCGGCAATCACCGATTTTATTTCGGCCACCAGTGATACCGCGATCTCTTCAGCAGTTTCGGCACCAATGTCCAGTCCAAGCGGACCATGCACCCTTTTCAGCTGCTGCTCCGTGGGTGTAATCCCTTCGGCAGCCATCTCGCTGAGCATGCGGTCTAGCTTGGTTTTGGGTCCCAGTACACCGATATATAAAACGTCTTTTACCACCAGCTGTTTCAACAGGTCGTAGTCATAATTATAATTATGCGTCATCAATACAAACACAGTGCCTTGGTCGATTGCCAGTGAATCGAGTTCATCACTCTTCATCACGCGTACGTCGGAAGCTTTTGGGAACCGAGCTGCGGTGGCGTGTGTAGGGCGGCCATCGATTACGGTGACCTGCCAGCCAAGCAGGCTGGTTATTTCAACCAGGGGCAGGGCATCATTCCCCGCTCCGGCAATCACGAGGGATACGGGCGGTGGGATGAATTCGATAAAACCCTGCAGGGAGCTATATCCTGGAATATTTTCTTTCAGTTTGGAACTATGTTCCTCGAGTGCCTGTTTTACTTCCTTGACCAGTGCTTCCTGCAGCGTAAACTGCAAGGAGCTGTGACGCACATTCTTTTCCCGGTATAAAAACGAAGTGCCGGGCTGGTTGGAATCAGTGATGGAGAACAGTGTCACCAGCACTGCATTGCTGCGCTTGCTGACCAGCTCCCGTAATAAGGCAATTGGATTGTTTTCCTGTTTTACATCGATCGGTTCAAACAGGATATGGACAATGCCATTGCAGCCCAGCTGTACGCCGAACTTTGCATCGTCTTCATCACTGGTGTCGTAGGTTACCAGTTTATTATGCTGCTGGTTGATAGCGAGAAGGGCTTTGCGCAGGGCGTCGCCTTCGAGGCAGCCGCCGCTGATGGCGCCGGTAAGCAGGCCGTCTTCGGTTACAAGCATACGCGCGCCGGGGCGACGGTAGGACGACCCTTCCACATGTACTACAGTCGCTAAAGCTGACCGTTTTCCTTCTTTTACTGCGTTTTCGAAACTTTCGATGATATCACGGATCTCTTTCATTGATCAGGGGTGAGGCATAAGCTGAGAGCCGTTCGGGCCGTCATAATAGCTTATCCAGATGTATGGGGAATTGATTGATTCGTTTACCGGTGGCGTGGAAAATAGCGTTGGCGATGGCAGGAGGCATACCCACTAATCCGATCTCACCTACTCCTTTGCTACCGAGTTCGTTCACAATCTCGTCATTTTCCTCGACAAACACGACATCCAGGTCAAATATGTCGGCATGAACGGGGATATGATACTCTCCCAGGTTGGGGTTCATGTAATTACCGAAACGGTAGTCCGGGATACTTTCCTCCCGCAGGGCCTTGCTGATGCTCCAGACCATTCCGCCAAGAATCTGGCTGCGCGCGGTTTTGGGATTAATGATGCGTCCCGCGGCAACTGCCGTAATAGCACGGGTAACGTTGACCATTCCCAGCTCCTCATCTACTTCTACCTCCACGAAAACGGCGCTGTGGGCGGCCCTTGAATATTTTTTTAATTTGAATATGTTCGGTACCGAAAAGTTGGTGGTCCTGATAGCACGGCCTTTATTTTCCAGCATGACCTCTGCCAGTGAAACGGTTTTTGACGGATCGGCAGTCAGGAACACCTGGCCTTTGGAAAAACTGACGTCTTCCAGTTCTGCTTTTGCAAGCGCGCCTGTCCTTCCAAATTCAGGTTGTTCAGCTTGCACTTTTGATGCTATGGGGTGTTCTGATGTGAGTGAACATCTGGCTCTGTGTATATTCCCAGGTGACATCAACAGCTGCATTCAAGTATCAACAAGATTGAGCTCCCAGAATGTCAAGACATCCCTTGCTTCGTGGTATGTTCTTGCTTACTTTGCATGACTGTGGAGATTTTTATACTTTGCTTTTTTTGTTCCTGCATCATTCATCAAAATTATTGAACTTGTTTGTTTCCTTTCGTTTTCTCATCACCTCGAGATGTTCTTTCGAAGTACTAGTGGCATTCATCAGTCTCTGCTGACAACGCGGCTTGAGACGGAGGAGTGTCCAACAGCTATAGCGGAGCGGCTCTTTTGTTAGTCTGACAGGCCCGAAAGTGACACAGAAGAGGGACATGCAGTGACTGACGGATATCGCCCACCGACCAGCAGGCATCAGGCGGTACCTGTACCCGTTTCGTCCTCGTGGCC